>JAUNRD010000252.1 GCA_030535815.1 Clostridia bacterium | reverse complement strand
AAGAGCGGAGATATAATCATTCTCTACGAGAGTAAGGGGAAGGAAGATATTGATCCTAAAATACCCGATGTTATAGGAATGGATATCGGAGAAGCAAAGACAACTCTTAACAACAAGGGATATTATAATATTAAAATAACAGAAAAAGAAAATGAGGAAGAAGTGGCAGGAACGGTTCTTGAGCAAACCCCCGAAAGCCCTGAAAGAACGGATGTTGAAGAGACTATAGAGCTTGTTGTGGCAAAAGAAATAGAAGAGCCTGAAAAAGAGGAAGAAGTGAAAGAAGAGACCTCCGGTGGAGGGTTATTGGAAGGAATGGATATAAATATCGAAATCCCCAATCAGCCGGAGAGGGAGGAACCGACAGTGGAAACAATAACTCCTGCACTGGTATTTGCCGTTCCTGACGGAGATGCTGCGGTAAATGTAAAAGTTATAAGAAAAGATAACGGAGAGACAGTTTATAAGAAAACGCACAACCCCCGTGAAGTTGTAAGCATTGAAGTGAAGGACAGCACCGTAAAATACGAAATATATATAAATGACGTATTTTATCAAGAAAAGAGTGTGCAGAGTTAATGCGCGGGATAATAACTAAGGGTATTGGAGGTCTTTATACCGTAGAATCAGAGGGCGGAATATATGAATGTTCAGTAAGAGGAAAATTCAGACAAAAGAAATTTTTGTCGCCTCTGGTGGGTGACTATGTAGATATAGAGCCTGTGGATGAAGAACTTTCTGCCATAAATGAAATACTGCCACGAAAAAATATGCTTATTCGTCCTAACGTGGCAAATATTGACAATCTTATAATAACTTTTGCGGTTCAGAGTCCGAAACCGGATCTGCTTTTGGTAGACAAACTTTCTGCAGTGGCAATTTCCAAAAATATAGGTGTGATAATTTCAATAACCAAAAGCGATCTTCAGGATGCGGGGACCTATGCGGAAATTTATAAAAAAAGTGGTTTTCCGGTGACGATTACCGGGAAAGGCAATAAAGAGGATATAGGCTTGCTGAAGGAACTGACAAAAGATAAGGTAACGGCTTTTGCCGGAGCTTCAGGGGTAGGGAAATCTACGTTGCTTAATTCTTTCGGAGAAGAGTTTTTGCTTAAAACCGGAAGCGTAAGTGAAAAAATTGAACGCGGAAAACATACAACCCGTCATGCGGAGCTGCTTCCTCTTTCCTACGGAGGATATGTTCTGGATACACCGGGATTCAGTTCCTTTGAAGTAACCGATATTGAAATTGCAAATTGTTTTCCTGAGTTCCGGGCTCATGCGGATTTATGCAGATTCAATGACTGCACCCACAGGAACGAGCCGGACTGCGGAGTAAAAAATGCCGTTGATAGCGGAGAAATTCCGACGTCCAGGTATGAAAATTATCTTAAAATGTTTGAAGAACAGAAAGAATATGAAAAATACAACCCGAAAGGATGACAGACATGATAAAAATATCACCTTCGATTCTTGCATCTGATTTTGCAAATCTTGAAAAAGAAATAAAGAAGATAGATGAAGGCGGGGCAGATCTTATACATATTGATGTTATGGATGGTTGCTTTGTGCCGAACATTTCTTTCGGACTTCCTGTAATTTCAGCGATAAGAAAATGCACAAAAAAGCCATTTGATGTGCATCTTATGATTGATGCTCCGGAACGTTATATTGAAGAATTTAAAAAAGCGGGAGCGGACATTATAACTGTTCATGCGGAGGCTACAAAGCATCTTCACAGGACACTGCAGAGCATCAAGGCTCTTGGGCTTAAAGCGGGCGTTGCGCTGAATCCCGGGACGGACGAATCTGTTATAAAATATGTTCTCGAACTGACTGATATGGTTCTTGTTATGACGGTAAATCCCGGTTTCGGCGGACAAAAATTTATTCCTGAAACAGTTGCGAAGATCAGAAGAGTGAAAGAGCTTATCGGAGACAGGAAAATAGACATTCAGGTAGACGGAGGAATAAGCTCAGGCAATGTGGCAATTGTTGTTGAGGCCGGAGCAAATGTGATTGTGGCAGGCTCTGCAATCTTTAATGCCCCCTCTGCGAAGGAAGAAATTGATAAAATGAAAAGTTGCGTGTCAGAATGAAAAAAGCTTTGATTATTGCGGCGGGGAATACAGAGGAAATAAGTATAAAAGAAAATTATGACCTCATCATAGCGGCAGACGGAGGATATGACAGGGCAATTGCTATGGGACTTACTCCTGATATATTTATCGGGGATATGGATTCGGTCAGAGCACCGGTAGCTGATATAGAAAAAATAAAGCTCTGTGTTGAAAAGGATTTTACGGATACCGAAGCTGCTATAGAAAAAGCAGTTGAAATGGGAAGCGGAAACATAACGGTTATAGGCGGCATAGGGAGCAGGTTTGACCATTCTATGGCAAACGCCTGCCTGCTTAAGAAGTATGTCGATAGAGATGTGGAAATTATCCTGAAAGATTCACATAACGAAATGTTTGCATTTCGTCATAGCTGTGAAATAAAAGGTCATAAGGGGGATACGGTTTCTTTTTTGCCGCTTGACAGCGTGGTATCGAAAGTTACCCTTGAGGGCTTTTATTATCCGCTGGTGAATGAAGATGTGCAAATCGGAGAAACCCTTACGGTAAGTAATATAATTACAGAAGATGCGGCAAGGGTAACGGCGGAAAAAGGAGTTCTTCTTGCAATAATTGCAAGGGATTGACTACAAAAAATAAGTCATGCAATGCATGACTTATTTTTTTATTCCTGTAACTACTCTGTCATTTCCGGATAAATCCTTCAGCACTTTTATATCTGAGAAAAGAGGTTTCATAATTTTGCTGACTTCATTTGCCTGATCATATCCGATTTCAAATGCGAGTATTCCGCTGTCAGATAAAGCTTCATGTGCCTTTTTTGTTATTGTGCGGTAGAAGATAAGCCCGTCGTTTCCTCCGTCAAGTGCCAGTCTTGGTTCGAAGTCCTTTACGTTTTTATCAAGGGTCAATACAACATCGCTCCGTATATATGGGGGATTTGAAACAATGGCGTTGTATTTGCCCAGAAGCTTATCACTCAAAATATCACATAGAAAGAATGACACCGGAACACAGTTGGATGCGGCATTTTTACGGGCTATATCAAGAGCTTTTATGCTTATGTCGCAGGCATCCACCGAAACATCGGTTCCGTGTTTTGCAATGCTGACGGCAAGAGCTCCGCTACCGGTTCCGATATCAAGAACTTTCCCGTGGAAGCAGCTTATAGCAAGTTCTGCTAAAATTTCCGTATCAGGCCGGGGGATAAGAACATTTTGGTCAACATAGAAGGAAAGCCCCATAAATTCCTTTTCGTTTATAATATAGGCTATGGGCTCCAGTTTTTTTCTTCTCTCAAGATAGTCCCGGTATAACTGCAGCGATTCTTCTGTTAATTCATCGTCTCTGTTTCTTAAAAGAAAAAGCCTGTCGCAGTTACAGGCTTTTTCCAAAAGAATTTTTGAATCGAGAGATGGGGTGTCACTGACCTTAGCCAGGAGGGAAGAACCCATCATCAAAGCTTCTTTTATTACCATTTGTCGTTTTCTCCTTCTTCGGGAAGAACGGCTGTCATT
>JAUNRD010000251.1 GCA_030535815.1 Clostridia bacterium | reverse complement strand
TGCGATTTCAGCATCGATGCCTATGATATCGCCGTTTTCGTCAACCATTTCATAGGGAGGGAATGCTGCGTTTGTTCCCATAACGAGAACTTTCACTTCTTCAGTAACTTCTGTGTTCTCTTCAACAACCTCTGTGTTTTCCTCTGCTGCTTCTTCGCCGCATCCGCAGAATGCGAATACCATAAGAAGAGCAAGCATGAGTGCCAATAACTTTTTCATAAATATTACCTCCAATATTTTAATCGTTCTCTATTATACCACCGGATTTATTTTTATGCAAGCTTTTTTTATAAAAATAAATAATCCCCTTAATTTTTGTGTTCTTTTTGACCATCAAATCCGCTTTTCAAATATTTTTTAGTGCATTATGCCAACTCTATCCACACTTTCATATCACTTTCGCCTCTGTTTGCAAAGCAACTGTAAGGAATAAATTCAAGAGTGTCATCTTCTTTTTCACCTTTAAGGGGCGAATAAAGCTTTCCGTCTCCGTTTTTCCTTATTCCTTTTGCCTTAATTCTGTAAAGACCGAATCCTTCGTCAAATTCCGTCTCAAACGAAGTGTCCGACTGTATGCTCAACGCGAATATCTCTTTATTATCCACACCCTCAATACAGTAAACAAGCGGACCGAAAATAAGTGCCGCCTTACCATAATCATCGTACACTCTCGGATCTGCCTCAACAAGCATCGGTTTCATACCCAGATTGATTTCAGCATAACCGCCGTCTATCACAGCATAGCCGTTTTCCTCTGTATAAGGAACATTAGCTGTAAATGAATTACACCGGGACGGAATTCTTATACAAAGCTTTCTCGCATTGCTTTCAAGTATTATGTGTCCGTCATTGGGGTATCCGGTTTTCTGCTTCACCCAAAGACCGTTTTCTTCGCCTTTGCTTTCGGCAAACTGATTTACGTACAATGTGTCACCCTCATATCCGTAAATCATACCGCCAATGGATGCCAGCACTCTGTTAAGATTCGGCGGACAGCATGAGCAGTCGAAAATCTTTTTTCTTTGCGTTATCGGAAGCCATTCATTCTGTTTTACCGAAACATCCTTGCCGTGGTGCATAAGACATATTTCAAGAGGATTTGTATAAAAGAAATCATCTCCTTTTGTTCCGAGTCCCGCCATCATTCCGTTATACAATGCAAGTTCTGCCACATCGGCATATGAAGCATCATTTTTAAGTGCCGTCATACGATTTGCAAAAAACACAAGGCCAATTGATGCGCAGGTTTCCGCATAGGCACGCTCGTTCGGCAGGTCATAAGCCACAGTGAACGCTTCTCCCAGATGGCTTGATCCGATAGCACCGGTTATGTACATTTTCTTATTCACTATATCCGAAAAAAGCTTTTCACAGACGGTTCCGAGTGCTTCATCTACATCTGTCTTCGCAACATCAGCCATAGCAGAATAAAGATATGTCGCCCTTACCGCGTGACCTTCCGCCGTCTCCTGTTCTCTCACAGGCATATGACTCTGGGAATAGAGTCCTACCCCTACGATACCCCATCTGTCACCGTAGTCCTTTTTGCTTCCGCCTCTTTTATCTATGAAAAACCTCGCCATATCAAGATATTTTTCCTTACCTGTGGTTTTATACATCTTCACAAGGGCAAGCTCAATCTCTTCGTGCCCCGGCGTAGCAAATGCGGCACTCTCCTCTTTTATAAACACTTTTTCAATAAGTTCGGCATAGCGTTCCATCGCCCGCAGAAATCTGTCTTTCCCCGTTGCTTCATAGTAGGCACAGGCAGCCTCCATTAAATGCCCCGCGCAGTAAAGCTCATGCATATTTCTGTCAGAAAAGCGTCCTCCGATTTTACCGGGGTACTGAAAAAAGGAATTGAAATATCCGTCTTCCATCTGATTATTAACTATAAGGTATTCCATACGCTCCGTAAATTCATCATAACCTTTTCCTATGAAATAAGATGCCGCTTCCATCCATTTTGCCACATCGGAGTCCCAGAAATGATGCACGGTAAATTTTCCCTCTTCTTTGTAATCAAAGGTAAAAGCCTTTATTCTTCCTGTTTCATAAAAGCGATTCCATACCGCCTCCATTGTGATTTTCCGATTTATTTCTTCTTTATTTTTCCAGTATCCTCCCGTGATGCTGACATTTTTATTTTTCATAAAATCCATAAAGAATCCCCCTTATTATTGACTTTTTACTGCTATCATTATATAATCTATCAAGTATAATAACAAGACATAAAAAACAGACAAAAGGTGTGAAAATCTGATATGAAATTTGATTATATGGGATTATTCTATACCGACAACCCCTGGATACATCCCGAAAGAACAGAAAAAACCTATGAGCTCATTTACAATCTGAAAAATGATATATATCTGAAAGAGGACGGAAAACCGATAACGCTGAAAAAAGGGGAAATCGCAATTCTTAAAGCCGGCGTTAAGCACAAAGGTGCAAAGCAATCCGAAGGTTCCGTATCATTTTACTGGCTTCACTTTTATCCGGAAAACGACGAGACAACCTTCCCCCTTTTTGCAAAAAGCTTTTCTTCTCCCCATCTTTTCAGGGAGCTTATGCATTACAGCCTTGTTCCCGGAGTAAGCCAGAGCCTCAAGGATTCAATACTTATGCATATTTTATCCCTGCTTTCTTACGAAAACAACAGAGAAGGTTTACCGAAAACCGTAAGCGAAGTGCTTTCTTACATTCAGGCGAATGCCACAATTGAACTTACTGCGGAAAAAGTAGCCTCCCATTTTTCTTACAGCAGCGAACACCTTTCAAGACTTACCAAAAAGCACTGCGGATTCACATTGAAAGCAATTATAGATAGCGTTATAATAAACTCGGCAAAAAACCTTTTATCCAACACAAACCTTTCCGTAAAAGAGATTTCAGCCGCATTGAAATTTTTCAATTCCAATGCTTTTGTAAACTTTTTCAAGTACCACGAAGGGCTCTCTCCATCCGCCTTCAGGAATCAATTCACATATATGCATATCAACAGCAGATAGCCTTTTAACCTTTTTGCTATTTGCTTATAACAATATTCTGCTTTTTTATATAAAATAACTGTTTACAACCACCTATTTATTTGCTATAATATAATGTAGCGATAAATTTTCCGAAACTCTGATATTTTTATCATAGTTTTAAGAAAGGATTGAATCAAAATGACATTTTCAGATTTCTTAAAAAACAGAAAAGGGTTAGTTGCAATAATTGCATCCTCCGCTGTTGTTGTTGCTCTTCTGGCGGCAGTTGTATCAATTACTTTTGCCAAGTCCGGAAGCGACACTATTCTTAACGGTGTAACGGTGGGTGGCATAGATCTTTCCGGTTGCACTGTAGACGAAGCAGAAGAACTTATTGTAAACCGTATAAATGAAATCAAGGACGAAGAAATAACAATTCAGGCAGGTCCTGATACTTTAACGGCTACATATGCAGATTTCGGTGCAGACTATGACTGTCGCCTTTCTGCAGAAAACGCCTACAAGTATGGACACGAAGGTTTCTTTTCCGACATAGTTCCCGCGCTTAAATCCACATTCGGTGCAGAATCCAAACAGGAATTATCCATATATATCAATAACCGTGTTTTT
>JAUNRD010000250.1 GCA_030535815.1 Clostridia bacterium | reverse complement strand
AGCAAGAACAAACTGCACTTTATCTTCTTTCACTTTTGGGCTGACATCTGCATACCAAGTTTTGTAATCATCTTCTCTGGGGTTTCCGGTAGGAGCAATTCCGTCCATATTATTTGCAAGGATTTCAAACAGATCACTCGCAATGTTGTCAAAATTTTCTTTTTTAAAATAGCTGAATTTAATCGTTTTTCACACGCCTTCCCCGAAAATTAACTTATTAACTTCTTTTGTCTATAATTGTTTTAAGTTTACCTGTTCTCTTATTATATTCAAGGTCTGACATTTTACACCATACAATTTCAGGCTTTGATACATCTTCTGCATCCACAGCATCTTTAAGAAGCGGTCTTTGTGTATAAAGTGCATTTACAAAAGCTTCTTTATCCACGTTATCAGGATCGGAAACTGCTATTTTAAATGTAAATTTATCTTTCATATCATGCGTTACAATAATCTGATATGCATCATAGCTGATTGACGCAATATTAAGTACATCTGCAATATCCTGTGGTGAAATCGAAACATATCCTGCTTTTGCAGCTGTTTGTGCTCTGCCAAGCAGTCTGAATTTTCTGTCAGGCACACCTTCAGGCTGTGTGTATTCTCCCATGTCACCGCAAGGATAACGAAGAAGAGGTATCAGGGTTTTGAAAAGTGATGTAATATATATTTCACCCGGGCGGTTCATTTCTGTAATAACTTCTCCTGTGTCCGGATCTATAATTTCCATAAGTGTAAGATCGCTCATTACATGATGTTCGTTATATCCGCAATCGGTGGCATAATAACCGATTGGACCGCCGTCATTAGAAGCAAAAAACACTGAGCGGAAATCAAGGTCACGTCCGAATGTTTTACAAACTCTTTCTCTCTGATCGGGATAGAAGGTTTCTCCGGCAAAGTAAATTGTATCCACAGCAAAGCCCGTTAGCTTGTGCTCGTCTATATAGGCGGCAATCTGCGTGATAATAGAGGGCAGACCTGCTATGCAGTTAATCTGATGGTCGAGGATAGTTTCAGCCATTTCGCTGATTGCACCGTTTCCCGAAATGTTATACATAATTGTTTTTGCAGGTGAAAAATAGAGCATGCTGTAAGTATATAAAAAGCTTGCATACATACCGCCTGCATAAAATAGGTTGGCAATCTTGGCTCCGTTTGTAAGTCCGCCTTTAGGGAGAAGAGCACCGCACGCTTCACACATACCCTGCCATTCCTCAGCTGTATACAGAGAATACTTGGGGTCACCGGTAGTACCGCCGCTTTTAAAAACCTGTCCGTCAGTTTGCTGTGCAGTTGCCACCTTGCCACCGTGTTTGTCGCAGTTGTTCCAAAAATCTTTCTGGTCAATAAGCGGAAGCTGCTCCAAGGTTACATCCTCGGGAAGGGACTTATAAAGTTCCTTATAATAAGGTGAATTTTCTCTTGCAAACTTAATGATTTCCCCCGGTGTATAAGTTTTATAGCTCATAATTATTTTTCCTCCTTACTGCATTTTACTATATTAACAATGTCGCTTCTTAACTCTTCAAATTCTCCTACAAGTACAAGCTTATTATAGTCCATCTTGTCTCCCAGAAGCATCTGCATAATAATGTAATCTCCGTTTTCAGCACCGGGGATGATACCCGAGAAAGAAAAGTCACATTTTTTTGCAATCTCATAGGCGTAAGCACAGCTTTTGGAATTAAGGCAAAGAACAAGCTCTATCATTTCGCTCTTTTTCTTTATGGCATCCATAATGGCCTGTCTGAACTCATCTTCAAGCTCATCTCCTGCACTGCGAACAATAATTTTCGACATTTTGAGGGCGGTGCTTGTTTCAGCAGACATTTGTGTAAAATCATCTTTTTCGCTGCTTTGACACATTTCATATTTCATACCAAGTCTTTTATATATTTTGTCAGCAAAATCCTTGATTTCTTCCGGTACATAAATCTTACTGAAAGCATCTTCGTCAAGCATTTTCACGCTTACACTTAAGCCGAGTCTTTCACCATCTTTGTTATATTCACTTTCTATTTCAGGATTTATATAAGACATTAAAAGTGATGTTGCGGTATAACCCGCCCTTAAAAATGCCTTTTGTGACATCGGATGGTATGTAACCGGTTGGCCCATCAATGCTCGGAATCCGTGTTCTTTTCCGACTTCATCGCAATAGTTCATAAATTTAGCAAATAATCCGAGTCCCCTGAATTCTTTCTTGACAACTACAGTGGAAACTTCAGGCATGTTCTTATACAAATCAGAAAATGCAAGTAAAAAATGTCCGGCTGTCTGACCGTGGTCATTTACAGCTAAAAATGACATAATTTCGCCGCTTTTAATAAGTGACATAAATGAATTTACATAATAGAGTCTTTCATAAGAATAGGAATAACCGTATTCAGCGTAAATACAGCGAATAGCTTCAATAACATCTGCCTCAGTTACAACAGGGCGAATTGTTATGTTCGTATCCAGTATGGCAGTTTCCTCATATGGCTCAGGCTTTACAAAGTTAAGGGGATTAAGAATCTTTTTACGCACAAAAACTCTTTGTCCCTCAGAACCAAGCTTTTCCATACCGATTTCGTCAACAAAGAGGCTGATCATATAATTGCGCAAGTCTTTTTTGTTCTCTGAAATTCCGTTTTTATCAAAGGAAAAATCCTGCCATCCCGGTATACCTTTATCTCTTACTGAGATTTCAAAGAAATCGCCCACAATATAAAGTTCAACAAATATATCGCCTTTAGAGCCGGGATAGGAATTTTCGATTCTTTGTTTTAATACTTCAAGCGCTACAAACCTGATTTGTTGATATCTGCTTGCATCAACGGATGTGTGCCTTTGTACCAATGAATCTATAAAACTCATTACAGGGAAAATAAATCCTTTATCGTTTTTTATCTCAAGGGATGCGAGTTTTCTTTTGTTCATAGTTTTCAGCTCCTTTTAATAGAAATTCTGTTAAGTCCGAGAACGGGTCCGTACTCTATATCTTCATCCGTGATTTTAGCAAAATCAGCTTTTAACTTATCATGACTCAAATTGTCGCTTATGATAATTTTTTTATCGTATGCGTTAAACTCAACCTCAATATATTTTCCTTTTTTATTGATGAAGCCAAATTTATATGCAGCATATCCATAATCATCTTCGCCATCTTCTACACCAACAGCAGCAATTCCGTTGCAGAAACTAACTGCTTTATCAAACTGAGGAGTAATTACATATTTGCCTTTCTTGTTGATATAGCCATATTTGTCTCCGCTTTTTACAACCGCAAGACCGTCAGAAAACGCTTCCGCATAATCATACTGAGGATTGATTACATATTCGCCTTTTTTATTGACAAATCCCCATTTGCCTCCGCTTTCTACAGCTAACAGTCCATCTGCGAAATATGAATCCACACTTTTTCCCGCATCAAGAATTTGATCTGCAGCTCCAATACTTACGCTATCAAACTGAGGATTAATTACATAATCACCTTTTTTATTGATTATACCTATTTTATTGCCTGCCCTTACAATCGCAAGTCCGTCCGCATCAAACGGTGCCGCACCACCAAACTGAGGGTTGATTACATATTTACCTTTTTTATTGATATATCCCCACTGTTCGTTT
>JAUNRD010000014.1 GCA_030535815.1 Clostridia bacterium | reverse complement strand
GACTTTGCCGCCTCGTCGGAATTGGTTTTATTATTTTTTACTGACGATAATATATGCATTATCGGTTTCAAGCACCGTTTCAACAGACATTGCGGTTGCACTTATAAGGGACTTTATATTATCAGGTGAATCAGGATATATTCTCACCTTGCGAATACCCATATCAATATATTCGCTTCTGTTCTTGTCTATGGACAAGCAAAAAATGCCGTCTTTATTGAGCAATGCATCAATTTTAGAAATAATCTGCTTTTTATCCCTGAAATGCATCATTGTAAGGGACGAATATACAACATCAAATGTTCCCCTAAATTGATAATCATTGAAATCATCACATATAAAAGAAATGTTTTTGTGCTCTTTTAAGTTTTCTTTTGCCCGCTTAATGGTTTTTGGAGAAATATCTATACCCGTGAGAGACAGACAAAGCGGTGCAACCTTACCGGCAAGTCTTCCCGTGCCGATGCCAACCTCAAGAACCCTTTTATTCCCGGTAAGCTCCAATGCTTCTATAAATCTTTCGCCATCCCAGCGGGACATATATTCCTGCAATACAGGAGGGTCACGAAAAGGGTCGTTACCTTCATCGATCAATAAATCATAATGATTGATTACATCCATACTGTACCTCGTAACTTCTATTTGTTACCGTTTCATTATTTATATAAAGAGAAAATTATTATCCACCCTTATTATAGCATACTTTTTCGCTTTTGTCACGATGAAGATATAAAACGCCTCTGAAAAGCACTTCTTTCAGGTATATAAGTCGCAAATCGTACATCCGGATAGGTATGCTACATCATATATCCTCGTTTATCCAATATCCAAAAGCAAAAAAATCTTCACTCCCACACAAGCTTGTGAAATATTTAACAATCTTGTATAAAAGAGTTCTGCGTTAAAAAAAGTAAATTAAAAGCAGGGATTTATTAAAATCCCTGCTTTTTTGTAGATTACAGCGGAAAATAGCAATCCAAACCCTGCTTATCACAAAGAATAGCCTATCTTTTTCCTTAAAGAGTACCCTCATCCGGTAACAGCATCAAAGAAAAATTCGGCTAAAGACGACCATTTCTCCTCAATGTCAAAAGTTTCATGACTTATTCTTACAACCGACTTATCTTCAGCCCAAACGACCACATCTCCGTCGGCACATTTTCCGAAAACTATTCCTTGCAAAGTATCGCTAAGCTCTTCTTTTTTACATTCATCCCGAAATTCCGACGTGTATTTCGCTGATGCTTCATATGACAAAAGCTCGTACTCATCACTCAGGAAAGCTCCGTCAGCAATAAGGAGATAAGGAACAAGCGGTTCATATGCGGTCTCAAGCAAATTTTCAGACAGTTCTTTTTTAATCCTTTTTTCAAAATCTTCTTTTCGATTGCGCTTAGCCTCACGCAACGCTTTTAATGCCTGACTTTCGGTTATCTTCCTTTGCGGGCGATTTAACTTTTTTATTCTATGATATTCTTTCTCCATTTCTATTGCGTAGTTCGCATCAAACTCGCCAAAACCTTTGCCTTCAAACACGGCTTCAATATATCCTGCAGGAATTTCGTTGTCGTAAATCAGTGTAGGGCAAAGCGCCTTCCTGTCAAGCATTTTTTCTTTAATTAAGATTTCCGCAGTATTTTTATGTACAAGAAGCGTTTGTCGCTCGGAGCCATCACTTGTCCCCTGAATAAAGGCAAATCCACTTTCCGGCAATTCACTTTTACAATAGTAATCCGGCAGATTAAACTGGAAATCATAAAATACATCTGCCAGAAAAGGTAGTTTATCGCCTAATTGGCGTAGACGATTGCATAACGGAGACATATTATCATGCCTTATATACTTCTCTGTATGCTTATACTCTGTGCCGCCGGCTCCGTCATTATAGGGAAAATATCTGTCGCTATATATCAGACCTTTATCGCAGGCTATGGTTTTTATGCGACTTTCAGGGTACATAAAGGCGTATTGCAGAGAATCGTATCGCCCCAAATCTTTTGCCCAGCAAAAATTTATTCCGGTGATGCTGTTTTCAAGGCACACTTCTCTGAATTTTTCAGAAACAAGAACCGGTATGAAATTATGCCACCCAAAAAAAATTGGCTTATTGCAATTTTTATAGGCATATATCGCATAGGGATTACCTTCACTTTGGGATATATCCTTGACTTCAGGAACCGAAACCTCATACCAATCACTTTCAAAATCAGTATATCTGCAGCCATAGCCACCCCTTGCAAACCAACCATCTTTTTGACAAAATTCTTTTATTTCATCAAGTATTTTAAGTGCATCCGGCTGATTTAAATCAAGGTAAGACCAGCCCACACTGTCACATTTCATCCCGAGAGAATGTACAAAGTCTATCCTCTTTTCGCATACTTTGCTTTCGTATTCAAAATAATGATTCAAATATTCTTTAGAATCCGGATATTTCTTTTTAAGTTCCTCAATTTCTGTATGAGGTCTGTCCAGAATCCACGAAATACCTTCATGTTTTATCATATATCCAACCCTATCTTTTCACAATTCTGTTTTATATGCTTGTTAATTTTTTAACAAGCATATAAAACAAGTTAAGCAGAAGCAATTAATTATGTAGCTTCAGCCTACTTTTAAGATTATCTACAAAAAGGAAGGATTATTATCGAAAATAATCCTTCCGGAATTTATATAGCCTATCTTTTCCTTAAAGTGTACCAAATAATCTGTCGCCGGCATCACCAAGGCCGGGAACGATGTAACAATGGTCGTTAAGCTTTTCATCCAGTGAGCCGATGAATACATCAACATCGGGATGAGCCTCTGTAAGCACTTTTACGCCTTCGGGAGCAGCTATCAGACACATAAACTTTATGTTCTTTGCTCCGCGTGCCTTTAAGAAATCAATTGCGGCAACTGCGCTTCCGCCTGTTGCAAGCATGGGATCAACAACAATTGAGGTTCGCTCCTCAATCTCTGTGGGAAGCTTGCAGTAATATTCAACGGGCTTGTGGGTTTCGGGGTCTCTGTAAAGACCGATGTGACCAACCTTGGCAGAGGGGAACAGGCTTAAAAGAGCGTCAACCATACCAAGTCCTGCGCGGAGTATCGGAATAACGGCAATATCCTTTGTTACCTCTTTTCCCATGGTTTTGGTAAGAGGCGTTTCAACCTCGATATCACGAAGAGGAATATCTCTCGTCGATTCATAGCCCATTAAAAGTGCTATTTCGTTAGCAAGAGCTCTGAATTCCTTTACAGGAGTCTCTTTGCTTCGAAGTATTGTGATTTTGTGCTGAATAAGGGGATGATCCATTACAACTACTTTACTCATTTCTATTTTCCTTTCTTTTTTGTTTTATCCTGCATAAAGAAGGCCTTCAAGGTAGTAATAAATAGGTTCGCCGCCTAAAAGACCGTCATTCTGAACATAAATCCAGCCGGCATCGCCGCTTCCGGTTTCTATATAAAGCCAGTTTTTGAGGTCTGTCTTTACAATTTTTCCCGCATAGCCTTCTTTTAATACTATACCGGGATGTGCCGCATCTTCATAATCGCTTACAAGAAGCTGATTTACAACGAAATTGGAGTGATTTCCGATGGTATAATATTCATTTGTTGCAGGAACAAGTCTGTTTTTATCATTGAGCTTGTACTGTTTTCTTACCAGCATGGTATGAACGAACTGTTCACCGATATTTCCGGTAAGGGTTCCGTCGGAATTTACCGCTATTGCGCCCCATTCATCACCCAAGGGAGTAGAGTCTGTCCTTAATGCTATTCCTCCCACGCTTTCGATGTAACCCATGAGATAAACTTCTTTTCCCGTGAATCTGTAAATTGCCAGCGCGCCGGAAGCATAATAGCTTTCAACAACCGCAAGTTCCATATAACTGTCGTTTTTATCCACATCTATAAGGAAAAATTTGCTGTCGGCAACCGTGCAGAGACCTCCAAGGGCTGATACGTCATTTACCTTAACCATATAGCGCTCGCCTTCAGCCACTATTTTTACGGTTTCGGGAACAGAATCAACAAAAAGATCTCTTTCAAAGGTTACAATTTCGCTTGTAAGCTCTGCTTCTATGGCCTTTTCGTTATAATCCTCGGCTCTTTTCAGCATAACAGCCGCCTGAGCACGGGTAAGTCCCTGTCCCGGGCCGAAGCTTCCGTCCGGAAATCCGGAAATGAGACCTTTTTCATATGCCGCACCTACGAGATTCGGCTTTCCGATAAGATGGTTATCTGTAAAATTGCAGGCTCCTTCGCCCAGATTAAGTGCCCTTGCAATCCACACCGCCGCTTCTTCTCTGGTAATGTCTTTTACGGGTTCAAACTTTTCGCCGTATTCCTCCGCAAGGACAATATTTCCGAAGGCCTCTTTTATGTAAAAATAGGACCAGCGGTCAGTTGCAACATCCGAGAAAGGAGATTTTTCATAAACATACTCTCCGTTTACGGGATTTTCGTAAGCAATGCGCTCATTTGCACTGCCTGATGTCACAATCATAAGCATTTTCAGAAACTGCTCTCTTGTAACAAATTCGTCAGGCGCAAAGGAGCCGTCTCCCATTCCGCTTATTACGCCTTCCATAGCAAGAAATTCAATGTATTCATTCGCCCAATGTCCGTTTGTATCGGAAAACAGAGCCCCGTGGCTCACAAATGATAGTGCCATAATAAAAACTGTCAATAAAACTAATATTTTTTTCATAAATTCACCTTTATCAGCCTTTATATTTCTTAAGGTAGGAAATAATTGCTTCAAGCTGTTCCTTATCGTAGTATTCTATTTCAATTTTTCCGCCTTTTTTCTTTTCGTCCAGCAGAATTTTCGTTCCCCAGGCTTCAGACAAGCTCTTTTCAAGATCCATAACCTCAGGAGACTTTCTTTTTACCTTTTTCTCTTTCTTTTCGTCTTTTTCTTCATTTATATATGCAGCCCATCTTTCTGCCATTCTTACAGAAAGATCCTCGGAAATAATTTTTTCTGCCAGTAATTCACGCTTTTTCTCGTCTTTTACCTGCAAAATCGCCTTTGCATGACCTCCGGTAAGAGCTTTATCTTCCAGAAGCTTTAATATTTTGTCAGAAAGAGCTAAAAGTCTCAAAGCGTTGGCAACAGCACTTCTGCTTTTTCCTACTTTCTTACTTACATCCTCCTGGGTAAGTCCGAAATCCTCCATCAGCTTTTTATAGCCGAGCGCTTCTTCAACGGGATTAAGGTCAGAACGCTGAAGATTTTCAATTAATGCCACAGAAAGTTCTTCTTCCGGGGTATATTCTGCAATTCTTACGGGAACCTCGGTAAGTCCTGCCATTTTAGCGGCTCTCCAGCGGCGTTCACCCGCAATTATGGAATAAAAGCCGTTTCCTTCATCCTTTACGGTGATGGGCTGAATGATTCCGTATTCCTTTATGGATTCAGAAAGTGCCAGAAGCTCTTCCTCATCAAAGGTTTTTCTGGGCTGTTTGCGGTTTGGCTCAACATAGGAAAGCTTAACCTTTATAAACTCTTTATTTTCTTCTGTTATAACAACTTCTTTTTCTTCATCAAGAGGAATGAGAGCTCCAAGCCCTCTTCCAAGTCCCTTTTTAGCCATAAGATTACTCCTATCTTTGTTTCTTTATAAATTCTTTTGCAAGATCTCTATAGCTTTCCGCGCCCTTGGATCGACTGTCATAGGAAAGCACCGCTTCTCCGAAGCCGGGAGCCTCGGAAAGCCTTATATTACGGGGTATTACCGTTGCATAAACCTTGTCCTTAAAGAACTTCTTAACCTCGTCTGCCACCTGCAGGCAAAGATTTGCCCGTCCGTTAAACATAGTAAGAAGAACACCTTCAAAGTCAAGTTCAGGGTTCAGGCTCTTTCTTACCCTTTTTACAGTTCCCGTCAACAGAGCCAGTCCTTCAAGTGCGTAAAATTCGCACTGGATAGGCACAAGCACTCTGTCTGCTGCGGACAAGGCGTTAAGTGTCACAAGTCCCAGAGAGGGGGGACAGTCTATAAAAATAAAATCGTAATTATCCTTTACCTTAGAAAGCGCATTTTTCAATCGGAACGCTCTGTCCTCGGCATCAACCAGTTCGATTTCCGCACCGGAAAGCTCCACATTGGAAGGGCAGAGATCCAGATTTTTATATTTTGTATGTATTATTGCATCATTTATATCTATTTCATCTATGATTACTTCATATAAAGTTTTTTCTTCTTTATCACATCTGCATCCCAGACCGCTTGTGGCGTTTCCCTGGGCATCAGAGTCAATTAAAAGAACTTTCTTGCCGCATTCAGCCAGTGCCGCGCTTAAGTTAACCGCTGTCGTGGTTTTACCTACGCCACCCTTCTGATTGGCAAGAGCAATTATCTTTCCCATAGTGTACCTCTTTTCTTTTCAGAGTTGTTAAATACAGTATAGCACACAGAAAAAGAAAATGCAATTAAAATATGAATTTGTTTGTAATATTGAGAAACGGAGAAAAAATGCGCTTGACGAAAAAACGCTTGTTTGCGTTTTTCTTTTGCACAACCTCCGCTTCAACGCTTCGGTTGTGCCTCGTGCAAATTTTCTTTGTTGAAAATTTGTACTAATGTTCCACGTGAAACATTATCCCAAATAAAACAGCAGGAATGTTTCACGTGAAACATTCCTGCTGTAAAAAGGGGTATAAAAATGGATTTGGTGGGCCTATTTAGCGATACATATAACGTATCTTACTTTATCTTCGTCTTCTGTCTGCTCAATTTCCGTTTCAATTCCTGATTTATTCAAAAGTCCTATTGCTTTATTCATAGTGCTGCAGAAGACTCTTTGTTTTTTGGCAGTTTCCGAAAGGCTTGTCTTAAAAGAGTTAAATCTCTTAAATTCCGCATCTCCCGAAGCCATCTTGTCAATCAGTTTTTCTGCCTTCGCCACTGTAAGGTTTCTTTCAACAATCAGCTTTATGGCTCTGTCACGCACCTTCTTATTCGGAAGCTTAAGCAGTGCACGCGCGTGACGCTCTGTAAGATGAGCATCAAAAATGCTTTGCCTTGTTTCTTCATCCAACTTCAGAAGTCTCAGTTTGTTGGCTATTGCACTCTGACTTTTTCCCAGCTTTTCAGACAGCTCCTCCTGAGTCATATCGAATTCACTCATCAGCTTAAGATATCCTTCTGCCTCTTCAAAAAAGGTTAAATCCTTTCTCTGAAGATTTTCTAAAAGAGCAATTGCCGCACTTTTTTCTTCTGAAACACTTATAATTATTGCAGGAATTGTTCTTTTCTTTGCCATACAGCTGGCCCTGTATCTTCTTTCTCCTGCAATTATTACAAAGCGACCGTCACTTTTCTTCCTTACGGTAATCGGCTGAATCACTCCGTACTCTTCGATTGACCTGGAAAGCTCTGTCAAGGACTCTATATCAAAAAACCTTCGTGGCTGATCGGGGTTGGGCTCAATTCTTCCCAGGGGAATATCCGTAACTTTTTTCACGGGTTCTTCCATGAAAACCGAACTGAACATAAAAAGCTCCTTTCACCGGCGGAAATCCTTCAGGATAAATCGCCGTTCATATGTAAAAAACCTTCCGACAGATTTAATTCTATCAGAAGGTTTCTTTTTTGTAAATCATATTCGTTCGCCACATTTTGGCAAAACTGTGTCACTTAATGGGCTGTTTTGACGCTTTGCCCGCTTTTCTCGGATATTTTTGGGGTGTTTGCGATATTTTTTTGATATAAACTATGCTGTGGGTGATGTTTCCCGGTAAGTTTACCTCATAAACTTTGCTTACTTCACCGCCGAGAACAGCGATTGCCGCCTTTGCTTCCTCAATTTCTTCTTCCGGGGAAGGACCTTTAAGTGCAACAAAGGCTCCGCCCACCTTAACTAAGGGAAGACACCACTCGGAAAGCACCGAAAGAGGTGCGACCGCCCGTGCCGTTGCTATATCAAAGCTTTCTCTTAAGGCTTTATCCTGACCGGCTTCCTCTGCGCGCATATGAATACACTCAAAATCAGCAAGGGAAAGCTCCTCTCCCACAGTTTTAAGGAAATTTATTCTTTTATTAAGGGAATCTATGGCTGTTAAGTGAATATTCCTTTTTCCGATTTTTAAGGGCAGACCGGGAAAACCTGCGCCGCTTCCCACATCTGCGACCTTCGCACCGTCGGGAATAAGGGAAAAGGCGAGAGGCGAGAGGCAGTCAAGATAATGCTTTATTTTTATCTCCTCTACCTCTGTTATTGCCGTAAGATTCATAACCTCATTATAGGAAAGAAGCAGAGAAGTATATTTATCAAAGAGACTTTCCGCATCAAGAGGCATATTAATGCCCAGTTTTCCGGCTTCTTTTACTAAAATTTCAATCAGCCCCTTTTCATCTGTTCAATGTAGATAAGTAAAACGGTGATGTCCGCAGGGGAAACACCCGATATTCTCGATGCCTGACCGAAGTTTTCGGGACGGTTCTTCGCAAGCTTTTCAGCAGCTTCCCTTTTAAGTCCCTTTACATCGGCATAGTCAATATCAGAAGGAATCTTCTTGTTTTCAAGCTTTTTGAAGGCTTTTACCTGCTCAATCTGCATCTTTATATAGCCGTCATACTTAACTGCCACGTTTACTTCCTCGGTTATGTAATAGGGAAGGGACGGCCTTTTTTTATCAATGGGTGCAAGAGCGAAATAGTCAAGCTCCGGACGGCGGATAAGCTCTCCCAGCTTAAAGCCCGTGGTCAAGGGAGTGCTTCCGTATTCTGCCAAAAGGGCATTTACTTCAGCGGAAGGGGGGATGTTTTCGTGCTCAACACGGTCAATTTCCGCATTTACCGCTTCCTGTTTTAAAAGAAACTCCTTATATCGCTCTTCCGATATAAGTCCTATCTTATAACCCTTTTCAGTTAAACGTATATCCGCATTGTCCTGACGGAGTAAAAGTCTGTATTCTGCTCGGGAAGTCAGCATTCTGTAAGGCTCCATCGTTCCTTTTATGGTTAAATCATCTATAAGTACGCCTATATATGCCTCGGAACGGTCGAGAGTAAATGGCTCTTCGCCTTTTATTTTAAGTGCGGCATTTATTCCCGCAATAAGTCCCTGGGCAGCGGCTTCTTCATAGCCGGAGCTTCCGTTAAACTGACCTGCGCCGTACAAGCCTTCTATTTCCTTAAATTCCAGTGTTGCCTTAAGCTGTGTCGGATCTAAACAGTCATACTCAATGGCATAGGCATTTCGCTGAAGCTCGGCGTGTTCTAAACCTTTGATTGTTCTATACATCTTAAGCTGAACCTCTTCAGGAAGGCTTGATGACATACCCTGAATGTAAAGTTCTTCCGTATTGAGTCCCATAGGTTCAACAAATATCTGATGGCGCTCCTTATGGGCAAAGCGAACCACCTTATCCTCAATGGAAGGGCAGTATCTGGGTCCCGTTCCTTCAATGGAATGATTGAAAAGAGGTGCTCTGTCTATGTTATCCATTATAATTTTGTGGGTTTCGGGATTTGTGTAGGTTAAATAGCACTCAACCTCGCTTTTGCGGGGATTTTTTGTTTCAAAAGAGAAGGGCAGGGGAGGATCCTTTTCCTCCTGAAGTTCCATCTTTGAAAAATCCACGCTTCTTCTGTTTATTCTTGCAGGAGTTCCTGTTTTGAAGCGAAGAAGCTTTATACCCTTATCAATAAGGCACTTTGACAAGCTGTTTGCAGGCATCATACCGTCGGGTCCGCCCTCATACTGAAGCTCTCCTATTACGATTTTTCCTTTAAGGTAGGTTCCGGTTGCAATAATACAGCTTTTTGTTTCGTAATATGCCCCCATATTTGTCTTTACTCCGACAACCTTATCCCCGTCAAATAAAATTTCCGTAACTTCAGCCTGCTTAAGTTCAAGATTTTCCTGAAGCTCAAGTGTCTGCTTCATTCTTTCACGGTAGCGCATACGGTCAATCTGCGCGCGGAGTGAGTGAACCGCAGGACCTTTACCCAAATTAAGCATCTTAATCTGGATATAGGTTTCGTCAGCCGCTTTACCCATTTCACCGCCAAGGGCGTCAATTTCACGGACTAAGTGCCCCTTTGCCGTACCGCCTATATGGGGATTGCAGGGCATATTGGCAACGGCATCAAGGTTAACTGAAAAAATAACAACCTTCATGCCAAGCCTTGCTGAGGCAAGTGCCGCTTCACAGCCTGCATGACCTGCACCTATTATAACTACATCGTATTTACCTGCATTAAAATATTCCATGGTAATATCCTTTCAGAGGAAATTATTTTCCTATACAGAATTTAGAGAAAACTTCGCCAATAACCTCGTCGGAAACAGTCATACCGGTTATTTCACCAAGGTGCGACACCGCCGTTTCAAGATTTATATATGAGAAATCCTCTGTTAAGCCACTCTCCAAAGCTTTTATCGCTTCTCCGATGGCAGAATCTGCCATAATTGCGGCTTCCTTGTGACGCTCGTTTGTTATCATAACAGCATCTTCTGAAAAGTCAGAACCCATAAGAAGGTCATAAATTTTCTTTTTAAGCTCTTCAATTCCCGTCTTTTCCTTTACGGAGATATAAATAATATCTTCTTCTCCCGGAATAATGCACTTTCCTTCAAGTTCCGACTTATTCACAACGGTAATATGGGGCTTCTCTTTAACAAGATTCAGAATTTCCGCATCATTTTCATCAAATTCTCTGCCGTTATCGGTTATAAAAAGGCATATATCCGCATTTTTAATATAATCTCTTGCCTTTTTTACACCTATTTTTTCAACCGTATCCGCATCCTCTCTGATACCTGCTGTATCTGCAAGACGGATGGGCACATCATAAATATTTATATATTCTTCAATTATGTCTCTTGTAGTCCCTTCAATTTCGGTAACTATGGCTTTTTCTTCTCCGGCAAGTTCATTAAGAAGGGAGCTTTTCCCCGCATTTGGCTTTCCGCAGATGGCACAGACTGCACCTTCTCTTAAAATAATACCTTTATCCGCATTTTTTATAAGCTTCTCTGTTTTTTCCTTAAGTTTCTTAAGCTCTGATAATGTATCAAAACCCGCCAGACTGTCAGCATCCTCATCAGGAAAGTCGGTGGAAACGGAGATATATCCCATTATTTCAAGGATTTTACTTCTTATTTCGTTTATTCCTTCGGATAATTTTCCGGAAAGCTGATTTACCGCTGTACTTCTCGCAAGATCGGTTTTGGAATCTATAATATCGGCAACCGCTTCTGCCTTTGAAAGGTCTATTCTTCCGTTTAAGAAAGCGCGCATTGTAAATTCCCCGGCCTTGGCTGCCCTTGCACCTGCTTTTATAACTGCTTCAAGAGTTCTCTTTGCAGGAATAAGCCCGCCGTGGACAGATAATTCAACCACATTTTCAGCAGTAAATGTACGGGGTGCGCGCATAACGGAGCAAAGACACTCGTCAATTTTTTCTTCACCGTCATAAACAAAGCCGTATAAAATGCGGTGGCTTTCGCACTTCTCAGTTTCAATTTTTCCCTTAAACACCTTGTCTGCTATCTTAAAGGCATCATCTCCGCTTATTCTTATAACGGCAATTCCGCCCTTTTGCATAGCGGTGCTTATTGCGGCAATTGTTTCTGCCATAAAATCACCTTTTTCTTTCACAAAACATTCAAAAAGGAAGGTAAAAATATACTCTAAAAAAGGGCTGTAAATAATTACAACCCTTTTTTTATTAGTCTCTGTAAGTTCCTGCCATACCCTTATACGCAACAACAACTTTTCTGTTGGGTTCTTCACCGATTGAATAGGTTGTTACTTCGGGATAATCCTGTAATGCCTCATGAATTATTCTTCTTTCATAAGGATTTTTAGGCTCAATAATCATATTCTTTTTATACTTTGTAGCCTTGGCTGCAGTTCTCTTAGCAAGAGTAACTAAAGCATCTTCTCTTCTTTCTCTGTAATTTTCTGCATCCAATGTAACCTTTATATAATCATCGGAACCCTTGTTTACAAAAATATTTGTAAGATACTGAAGAGCATCAAGTGTTTCCCCACGGCGACCTATTAAAAGTCCAAGACCGTCACCCTTAAGCTCAATTGCCATCTTCTTTTCTTCTTCGTTATAAACTGTCTCAAATTCTGTATTCATTCCAAGTCTTTCAGTAATATTCTTAAGGAAGTTTTCAGCCTTTGCACTGTCATCTTCTTTAAGAAGAGTAACTCTTACCTTTACTTCCTTACTTCCGAGAAGTCCGAAAAGACCTTTGGATTCTTCAAGAATTTCAATATCTACGTTTTCTTTTGTTGTATTAAGTTCTGCCAAAGCTTTTTCTACCGCTTCATCAACGGTTTTAGCCTTTATTTCCACAAATTTCATTTGTTTTTCCCTTTTCCCTTCTTGTCATTAATGCCAAAATCCATATTCGCATATTTCTTATCAAAATACTTTGTCAAAATTACCATCTGAAGAACAGAAAGCATTGTACTTACAAACCAATATAAACCAATACCTGCAGAAAGCGTGAATGTAAAAACTGCAGTCATGAGAGGCATTATAAGGTTCATGGTTTTCATCTGCTGCGCCTGTTCTTCACTCATGGAATTAAGTTTCTTCGAAACCCAGTTTGAGAAAAATGCAGAACCTGTTGCAAGAACAGGAATAATCCATAAAATACTAAAATTTTTAATATCAGGAGTTCTTGATAAATCTATACCTAATAAATCAAAATTTATAAGATTAAATTCGGATGCTATTTCAATTTCAAAATTTTTAACACCCTTAGCCATAGCCCCCAATATATCATTTATTTCTGTAAAAGATGATATATCAACATTGTCAATCGAAGCTACTTTTTCCAATTTTTCAATCACTTCTGCTTTTGCCATTTCTCCGGAGTTAATCATATCATTAATATAAACAGCCGGAGTCTTACGGAAAAACCATGTGATAGGACTTTGTATAATCCTATAAAGACCAAGTAAAATAGGAAGCTGAATCAATAAAGGTAAACATCCACCCATAGGATTAATATTATACTTCTGATAAAGCTTCATAGTTTCTTCATTGAGTTTTTCTTTATCATTTTTATATTTTGCCTGAATTCTTTCAAGTTCAGGTCTTATTTTCTTGGTTTTAACGGTTGTTTTCTGCTGCTTTATTCCGAGTGGAAAAAGAATTATCTTTACAATAATCGTAAACAGAATAACAGCAAGACCATAGTTTTTTACAAAACCATAAATAGGATAAATAATAAAACTTAATATGTTTGCAAAAAAGTTAAGTATTTTAATCACTCCTTAAAAATAAAAACAAAGGGGAATCCTCTACGGCACAGGATCATATCCCCCGGGATTAAAAGGGTGACATTTCAGAATTCTTTTAACGGCTAAGAAGCCGCCCTTTAACGCACCGTACTTTTCGATAGCTTCATAGGCATACGCAGAACAGGTCGGATAAAAACGGCATTTTGAAGGCCCGAGTATGGGTGATAAAAATTTTCTGTAAAGTCTGATAAAAAAAAGAAAAATTTTTTTCATTTGTAAAATCCTTCCGAAAGTAAATTAAGCCGTTACTTTATTTTAGCCTTTTCAAAAAGTTTACCCATCTCTTTTTTCACTTCAAAAAATCCTACCTCGGGCGTTTTCGTTCTTGCTACAAAAACAAAATCATAACCCGAGGTGTATTTTTCAAAGAATCTGTAACTTTCTCTTATAAGCCTTTTGGCTCTGTTCCTCTTTACAGCCTTACCAACCTTTTTGCTTACGGTTATTCCCATACGGCTGTACGGAAGACCGTTCGGCATAACATACATGATTAAGACATAAGAAACCAGACAGTTACCTTTTTTGTAAATTTTTGAAAAAAGCGTATTTTTTTTAATTGACAGCGTATGTTCCATTAAAAAACTAACTTCTTTCCTTGAACGTGATTAAGCAGAGAGTACTCTTCTGCCTTCTCTTCTTCTTCTTGCGAGAACTTTGCGACCGTTTTTAGTGCTCATTCTCTGTCTGAAACCGTGAACCTTTTTTCTCTTTAATTTGTTGGGCTGATATGTTCTAATCACTAAAAACACCTCCTTAAAATAGAATAAAAATTTACAGACTTTTTTCCATTATATCCTTTAAAAATTTATTTGTCAACCAAAAATTTATTTTAACAAAATTTTTTTATAAAAAAAACAAAATTTATCTTGTAAAAATCATTCTTTTTTGATATAATATATAATGTATGCAAATATACACACGAAGGGTAATTTTTTATCCCCAACCGACTTTTCCACAACTAAAACATCGCAGTTAATGGTTTTTCGGGGTAAAATCAAGGAGTTATCCACTAAATAACCACATACTTTTCAACAAAAGTGGAAAAACGGAGGTTTTTTATGTTACCACTTAATGATATATGGAAAAAGGCCTGTGAATACATAATTGAGGAAATTTCCTCTCCTGTTTCATACCGCACCTGGATTGAAGGTGCAACGCCTTACAAAGTGAAAAACGGAAATATTTATTTTGCTGTTTCCACAACAGTAAATAAAAACATGATTGAATCAAGATATTCCGAGCTTATTATAAATTCAATTCTTGAAGTAACCGGTGAAAAGTACGGAATTGAAGTTACAATAGGTGAAGAAATGGATGATGAAGCAGAAGAAAAAAACGAAAAGAAGGAAAATGTTACTTCAAAGGCATCATCAAAATATACCTTTGATAATTTCGTTGTGGGAAGTTCAAACCAATTTGCCCATGCAGCTGCCCTTGCGGTTGCAGAAACTCCCGGATATGGATATAATCCTTTGTTTATCTATGGCGGAAGCGGTCTTGGTAAAACTCACCTGATGCACGCAATTGAAAATTTCATACACGAAAACAGTCCTAAATTAAAAACAACATTCGTTACTGCAGAAACTTTTACAATCGAAATGGTTGAAGCAGTTCAGAAAAAAAATACAGAAGCTTTCAGGGAAAAATACAGAAAGACAGATGTTTTGTTTGTTGACGATATTCATTTTATTGCAGGAAAGGTTTCAACAGAAGAAGAATTCCATAATACCTTTAATGCATTATTTGATTCGGACAAGCAGATTGTTTTAACAAGTGACCGTCCCCCCGAGGAAATACAAAATCTTGCTGAGAGACTTGTCACACGATTCAGCTGGGGTGTAAAGTGTGACATTCAGCCTCCTGAATATGAAACAAAGGTTGGAATTTTAAAACAGAAGGCTAAAGACCAGAATATAAACATAAGCACAGAAACAATAATTTACATTTCGGATAACATAAACATAAATGTACGTGAGCTTGAAGGTTTCTTAACAACACTTTCTGCTTATTCAAAAGTTAAAAGAGAAGAAGAAGTTACCAAAGAAACCGTTGACTATGTTATTTCAAAATATATCTCGGTAAAGGAAGAGGAAAAAACCGTAACTCCAAAAATAATAATATCAGCAGTTGCAAAATTATTCAGAGTAAACGAGGACGATATAACATCAAAGAGAAAAACAAAGGAAATAGTAATTCCACGACAGGTTTCTATTTATCTTTGTAAAAACTTAACCGAACTTTCATTTAATAAGATAGGTGACTATTTCGGAGGTAAGGATCATTCAACAGTAATGCACGCCGTTAAAAAGGTTGAGTCCTATATGGAAACAGATCCCGAAATAAAAGAAAAAGTACAAACCTTAACAAAAGACCTTACAAACTGACTTATCCGCAATCTTCACAGTATAAAAAAATCGGTGGATAAAGTTAAATTAAGTTTTTATATTTTTGTAAACAGCTTAAAAAGGCTTTACATAAAGGTCTTTTAAACTTTTCAACATATTAAACAACCTCTAATACTACTGAATTTAAATAATTATTAATTATACGGAAGGAGAAATCTTTATGATTTTCCAGTGTCAGAAAGAAGTATTGTTAAACACGTTAAATATTGTAGGAAAGGCAGTTTCGCCTAAAGCTTCAATGCCTATACTTGAAGGTATATACATAAAGGCAGGTCCCGAACAGATTACAATTGTGGGAAACGATTTAGAGCTTGGTATAGAATGTAATATAGGTGCAGAAGTATATGAAGA
>JAUNRD010000249.1 GCA_030535815.1 Clostridia bacterium | reverse complement strand
AAGAGTTGTAAAGATGGGAGATTATTCCATCGAATTCTGCGGCGGTACACATCTTGACAACACCAACGAAGCAGGCCTCTTCAAGATTATATCCGAAGGCGGCGTTGCGGCAGGTGTAAGAAGAATTGAAGGTGTAACAGGCAGCGGAGTATTGGCTTACATCGAAAGCAAAAATGCAATTATAAATGAAATTGCAGGCCTTATGAAGTCCTCAGAAAGCGCACTTGTTGAAAGAACAAAGGCGTTCGTTGAAAAGAATGCTGAGCTTAAAAAGGATTATGATAAGCTTCAGGCTGAAATTTCCAAGAGCCGAAGCGCAAATCTTACAGACAGCGCAGTTGACGTTAAGGGCGTTTCTGTCATTACCGCAAGCGTTGACGGTTCCACCGTTGAGCAGATGAGAGAGATGATAGACAACTTAAAGGACAAGGTTGCACTTTGTGCGGTTGTATTGTCTTCCGTTACAGACGGTAAGGTTACTTTTGTCGGCGGTGCAAGTAAGGACGCCGTAGCAAAGGGCGTACACATCGGTAAGGTTATAAAGGAAGTTGCAGCAATCGCAGGCGGTGGCGGCGGCGGTAAGCCCGACAGCGCACAGGCAGGCGGTAAGGATGTAACAAAGGCAATTGATGCTCTCTCCTGCGTTACAAAGGTTATTGAGGGCCAGTTATAATAAAAATGCCGGAATTGCGGCAATGAGATAATAAAAGCCGCTGAGAATCAGCGGCTTTTTGCAAAGGAGGCGTTTTATGAAAAGGATATTAATGCTTATATTGGCGATGAGTCTTGTTTTGACTGTTCCGGTTTTTGCATCGGAAAGTGCGAAAATTCCGGAATTTAATGTTACCTTAAACGGCAGGGCGGTGGATTCGTCCTTCCGTCAGTTTCCGCTTCTTTTATATAAGGACATAACCTATTTTCCTATGACCTATTATGATTGCAGGTTTTTAGGGCTTAAGACAGAGTGGAACAGCGAAACAAATACTCTTACAATAGAAAAGAATTATATCTTTCACGGCGGAGCATACCGCGATTATAAGTGGGAGTGGGAAAACGGAAATGTACATCCCGTATCGGTGTGTGATTTCAACATTGAAATAAACGGAAAAGCTATAGATAATGCAACGGAAGAATATCCGCTTTTAATCTTCCGTGATGTGACCTATTTTCCACTGACCTGGCGTTTTGCAAAGGAGGAATTCGGCTGGAGCTATTCCTTCGACAACGAAAAGGGGCTTGCCATAACATCGGACAATGTGAAAACAAAGCAGCTTAATCTTCCCGGGATATCGGAAAATTCCGGAATGGTGGGAACGGACGGAGTATATTACTATTACCGTTCAGGCAAAAACATAATGAGGGCTTTAAGGGAGGATACATCATCGCCTGAAATTATCCACACTCAGCCGGACAATTATGTGGGGGACGGAAACGGAAGCTACACCACGTTTCTTTACGACAAGGAAAAGCTTTATATGAGCTATCATATAGGAAATGCAAGTATGGGAACGACCTACTGGTATAAAATAAATCCGGACGGAAGCCTCCAAAAAGAATATCCTTCGGGCTATAATTCAGGAGGAGCCGGATTCAGCGAATATATTGCAACCGAAGGAAATATAACAGCATCTTTGGGATACGGCGGAAAATTCGGATTTTGGTACAGTACTGACGGAGTGAAAAAAGAGGTTGTTTCGGAAAATGTAACCTTCGGTAAGCGTGACGAAAACGGCTACGTCATGCAGCCGAAGCCTCAGATAGTCGGAAAAAACATTTATGTTTACGGCGTAGAGGACGGTAAGGACGGCATATACAGGTTCAATACCGAAACGGGTGAGCTTAAGAAAATTACAGAAGCATCGGGCAATTTTGTGGCTTTTTCCGGCTGGGACAATTTGGGGCTTAACGGAATGACCGATATGCTGATTTATGTCCGCGACAAAAAGCTTTACAGATTAAGCGTTGAAAACGGCACTGAGGTTATGATGTATTCGGCAAACGATGCGGACGCACTTGTAGCAGGCTTTGGCGGAAATACTATATTCCTTGCTGTTGAGCACGAAGGAAAAACCAAGGTTTACCGCTATGACTCCCACGGACTTGGAAGCTTTTCGGGATGTATGATGGAAACAGCACTTCCCGCCAATGTAATATTAAACGATGCAGGGATGATTCTTGATATATATGAGGACGGGGAATATAATCCCGACGAGGACATAAGGCTTTTTGCCGCATCCGACCTTTTAAGTATGTATGCTTCATCGGATAGCGCCAACGGCTCGGGCTTTATATACGAAAACACTCTTATATATGTAACGGACGGTTCCATTGTGACGGAAGTTTGTATGACTCCCGATTTATATAACGGAAATTAAAAAGAAAGGTGATTAAAATGGCAGACTGTATTTTTTGTAAAATAGCAAACGGAGAAATCCCCTCGGAATTTTTATACGAGGACGATTATGTTGTGGTAATAAAGGACATAAATCCCATGGCAAAGATGCATCTTTTGGTTTTAACCAAGGAGCATATCTGCTGTGCAAATATGTTCGATGAGAAGAACTCAATCTATGCGGCAAAGGCTTTTGAGGCTGTAGCCAAGGTAACGAAAAAGCTGGGAATTGACGAAACAGGCTACCGCGTAATAAATAACTGCGGTGAGGACGGCGGACAGACCGTTAAGCACGTTCATTTCCACATCCTTGGCGGACAGAAATTATCCGTTGATATGGCGTAAAACATAAAAAGAGACTTGCAGCGCAAGTCTCTTTTTTATAATTCCAGCAGTTTTTTTAATTTTTCAATGTTTATATCTTTTGCGGGCACATTATCTCTGACAGAAATTGAAGCACCTGTTCCTGCCGCCTGCCCTGTTATATAGCAGCAGGGGATAACACGGACGGATGCCTGCATTCCTCTGTCAGCGCCAATTGCACGGCCTGCGACAAGCAGGTTTTTAATTCCTTTAACGACCAGCGAGCGATAGGGGATACTGTAGGATTCACCGTTTTCGTGCCGCATGGAAAGAGCTTTTGCAAATCCCTTTACGCCGTTTTTGTCGGCGCTCATCGGGTGAATGTCCACGGGGTAGGAGTAACGCCCGATTTCATCGGGAAAGGCTTCTTTCATAAAGAAGGTGTCGGTTGTCAGCATATATTCGCACACAACCCTTCTTGACTCCCTTATTCCGAGAAAGTCAGCACTTTTTATTAAAACCGCATTTTCCGCACCGGGTACATAATTTCTGTAATAGGTTTCATATTCCGAAAGAATTTTACGCCCCTTAAACATTGCATCTGTGATGCTTTCCGTATCGGTGTCTTTGACCTTAAAGCAATGACCGACATTGCCGAAGCCTACACCGACTTCAGGGAAGTTTGCTTTAATGCCGGGGAGAATGGGGTCGTACTGAGAAAACACCCCTTCGCGGTAGGCCTTTTCATAATCGCCTTCGCTTTTTTTCTTTTCAAAATCAACCCCGGCCCAAACAGAGCATAGTGTGGTGCTCATTGTGTTGCCTTCCTCATCGCCGTAAAGGAAGGATGCTCCTGCAAGGAAGGACAAAAATCCCTGCCCGGTGCAATCGATAAATACCTTTGCGCTTACCGCAAAGCTGCCTTCGGGGGAGGATAAAACAGCATGGGTTATTTTATCGCCTTCTTTTAT
>JAUNRD010000248.1 GCA_030535815.1 Clostridia bacterium | reverse complement strand
TTTTTCTTTTATTTTTCTTCACAAACTACATTGATAACACTTTTTCTCTGCTTTCTTCTTATATTTCCGGTATTGAAGATGCACTAAAGGAAGAAAATTTCGAAAAAGCCGCAAAATTATCCGCTTCTCTGAGAAAAAAACTGCGCAGTAAATCTGAAATTTTGTATTACGTATCAGACAGAGCACCCATTGATAACGCCATAACGGAATGCGAAAGGCTTTTAAGTTTTATAGAAACAAAAGATAAGTCTGAAGCATACGCTTCCGCCATGGGTATAGCCGTAATTCTTGAAAAAACAAAAGAAAAATCATTATTCAGTCTCCCGTAAATAAACCGTGGGCTTTACACCCACGGTTTATCTTTTATTTCAGCGTAATACGGATTACCCTCACTTTGCCATCGGTTTTCTTATCTGCATAAATACCGACACTTCCAACCTTCCATGTTCCGGATTCAACATTTTCCTCGAAGTCTTTTATGGTAGTAATATTCCAGTCTGTATCTCCTATATGCTTGTAGACAACAGACACATCCTTATCCATGTCATAAACCTTTCCGTTTACTTTTATTCTGGTATCTGTATAGTCCTCAATTTTTGTGACGGCAGCAACTTCTGTAAGTTCCTTTATAACCATTATCTGTAAGTTCTTTGTAAGTACCATTACCGCTTCGCCTTTGACGAAATCCCATCCTGCACTTCCCGTATAAGTTGTGGTTCCGGCTGAAGATTTAAGCTCGTACGTATAATTTGCATCTTCGTCTTTTATGGCTTTATTAAGTACTCCGAAAGTATAGCCGTCATAGGTAATGTTGTTCACATATATAACCGCAATATCATTAAGGCTGTTTGCATATTCAACGTGAATGATGTCGCGGGATGTAAGAGCCGATAAAGAAATGTCTTTGAGATTAACTTTTCTTACAACAGCTTCATCATATCTTTCTGAATAAACGCATTCCAGAATGGAATAATTCTGCTGAAGCTTGCATCCTGCATAAGACGGAACACTCTTATCAAAACTGCCTGTAAGCTTATTTTCGCTTGCCGGTTCAAGCTTTACTTTGCCGTTTCCTGAATTTATGATATAAACAAACTTTCCTATATAAATTTCGTAAAGAATATCCTTATATTCTTTGTCAGTCTTATAGGTAACTGTTTTTCCGCTTGCCAGCATAATATCTGCAAAAAACTCATTCTTACCTTTATACTCTTCCTCCGTGGAAATTTTAGAATATGTCTTTAATACAACGCCCATATCATCAAGAGTTTTTCCGTCTATATCAACAACATCCACAACTTTTCCGTCATGACCGAAAAGAAGGGTTATTCTGTCATTTATCTTAAATGCACCCAGAGTGTCATCAAGCTTTTTCCTTGCATCTGCACTTATTTCGCTATAGGTGGTTCCCGAAAGAATGATGCCGGTAAGATTGCTCTTGGAAGGCAAAGCTTTATCATAAATTCCCGTTACCTTTTCACTGTATGCGTAAATTCTGTCGGTTTTATCGTTGTAATATACAACATCATACTTTTCTATATCTGAAACAGCTGCCGTTTCACCGTCTATTGTAACTCCTGCATTCCTGATATCTCCGAAGAAGTCATATATCTGATTATAGTCCCCTGTCACAGTAAAAGGCCCTATAAGCTCATTTTCTTCTATGTAAATATAATCCTCGTAAATGTAAACCTTGCTTCCGGGAGTAACATTTGAATATATGTCGTTATATGTTGCAGAGGAGCCTTTATAATATACCGGTATTTTTCCGTCAATATCCTTTACTCCGTTTTCCTTTGTCTCTATCTTATCCGCATAAGCCGAAAGCAAAGTATATCCCTCAGCCGCTTCATCTTCAGGAATTATTGCAATTATTCCGTCTTTGGCATTAACCATCAGCTCAACTCTTCTGCCAAGATAATTTTCATCAAATACATTGCCCTTTTTCAATAGCCCTGACGTTGTCATAACATAATCAGCAGGAACCGAAGAATTTATTCTGTTCACTCCGTAAATTATAATATCTTCATATTTTGCAAGTATTTCGCCGGAAGAATTTTCAAGCCATTCAAAATCAATCGCTGCATCTTCGCTTCCAAAAGCTTTTTTAATTATCTCCTCATCCTCCAGGAGTTCATCATCCGCTTTTTCCTCTATGTATATATAATCATCATACATATATACCTTGCTTCCGAAAGAAATTGAGGGCCCTTCTTCCATAAAGGTACTCTTTTTCCCTTTATAATATACAGTACTAAGCATCTTCACCTTTACTGTACCGTTTTCCACAGTTTTAAGTTCATCGTTACTTCCAAGAAGAGCAGTATAAACCGTTGCGTTCTGTACATCCGGTGTAATCAAAACAATTTCATTATCCTGATTTACCCTGATTTCCACCCTTCTTCCGAGATAGCTGCTCTTATACGCCGTTCCTTTTTTGAATGTTCCTGCCGTAGTAATAACCTCATCCTTTGCTATGCCTGCATTGACCGAATTATCGCCGTATATCACAACATCTTCATACTTTTTAATAACATCTCCAAAGGAATCATATATTCCGCTGTAATCCTTTTCCTTTTCGTCATTCTTTTCTTTTTCTATATATTCAATATAAATGTAGTCGCTGTATTTATATACCTTGCTGCCCGCAGTTACGGAAGAGCTTATTGCCGTAAAGGTGGTTTCACTGCCTTTGTAGTATACTTTGCTGCCGAAATTTATTTTAACCGTTCCGTTTTCTATGGTTTCAAGCTCATCCCCTTCACCTGAAACGGCTGTATAAACAACGCAGGACTGATTTTCGGGAATCGCCATAATAATCTCGTTATCAAGATTAACTCTCAATGTAACCTTTTTGCCGAGAAGTTCATCATTGTAACCGTGGCCTTTTTTGAAAATACCGCCGCTTGTCAGAACCTCGTCTTCGGCAATACCGGAGTTTATGGAATTTACACCGTAAATTACTACATCCTCTACTTTTTTAACAGTCTGAGCTATTGCTCCTGAGCCGTTTTTCGCCGTGAGAGAATTGTATATAAGATAAGCCGCAACCTCTCTTGTAAGATATTCATTTCTTCCAAATCTTATCCCGTTTGTTATGCCGAGTTCCGCCGCTTTATTTATATAGTCAACAGGCCAGTTATTCCCCACCTCGCTCTCCGTATATCCAAGCATTCGTATAATAATTGTAAGAGCCTGGGCGTAGGTAATTTTTTCATCTGCCCCAAAGCTTCCGTCGGGATATCCTGTTATAAGCCCCAAGTTTGCCGCTTCGTTTATGTATCCTATTGCCCAGTGAGATGAAGATACATCTGTAAAAACCTCATTGGTTTTCGACTTTGCCCCATCCTCCTGTCCTGAAATCATAACTACTATCTTTGCAAACTGCGCCCTTGTCAGAGGATCTTTGCTTCCGAAAGTTCCGTTTCCGTAACCTGACAGAATCCCTGCAGATGAAAGAGCCTCTATTGCCTTTCCGTACATGCTGCTGTCATCGACATCCTGATATGCCCCGAAAGATACCACACTCATCAGCATTATTGTACATAAAGTAATTGTCAAAATTCTTTTTATCATCCCAATTATTCCTTTCCTGAGGTTTATTCTGAACGTAATGCATCTATAGGATTAAGCTTGGATGCTTTTCTTGCAGGGTTAAATCAGAAGAAAATACCGACAGCACACGAGAATAAAAGTGC
>JAUNRD010000247.1 GCA_030535815.1 Clostridia bacterium | reverse complement strand
CACACATAAGAGCACTCAAGGAAATTTTCTGTGTTGTGGCGTTCAAACATCATAATATATTTATCCTCTGTCCCCTCAATTTTGAACGCATATGTACTTTGGGTATTAAAGGTTGTTTTCGTATCGTCTCCTATGCAAGGATCGCCTATGCACTCCCAGTCCTGCATAAGGTTATCGGTTCTGAAGGCTTTTGCCTGATTGAAATTCCAGCCCGTAAGGTCGGATGTAACAATATAGTACTTGCCATTGCGGTAAACTATGGCAGGTGCTTCCCTCCAGTATGCCGCATCAATTCTTGCATATTCGTCTGTGCAGGAAAGATAGTCGTCCGACAGCTTCACTGCATAAAGGCATCTGTCCTCTTTTCCGTTTTCTATAACATGGCGGTCATAAATGTAATACGCCTTTCCATCCTCGCACTTATATAAGGTGTTATCGCGGACAAACTTTCCGTCTAAGGGACGGCAAGTTCCGAGCCACTTGTATTCGCCGTTTACCTTGTCGCAAACCGCAACGCCCGCTTCGGCTGTGCCGGGAGCAGTTCCGTGGTCACCGGGGTAAGCCACATAGTGGCACCACATAACATACTGTTTTGTTTTTTCGTTATATATAATCTTCGGTCTTTCAAGGCGCATAGGAGCTTTAAGGTCACCCTCAGCATCCACAGACACCGGAAGAATTACGCCTTCATATTTCCAGTTTAATAAATCCTCAGATTCATACATAACAACGCCCACAACCGTAGCAGCGCCGCCTTCTCCCTTTCCCGCCATAGGCTTTGCCTGAAGTGCCTGACCGTACCAGTGATATTTTCCTTCCGCAAAAATCACCCCTCCGTCGCTGGCGTTTATGATATTACCTTCGGTATCGTACCACTGCACAAATTCCGTTATTTCACCGTGCTTAAAGCTTTCCATAAAAATGCTCCTTTATAAAATTCTCATAATCTACCATCTTATAACAATATTATACCACTCAGAAAACTCTCCGTCAATATGAAATAGTTGCTATACAAAGGACAAAGTTGCTGTTTTACCTTAAAACACAAAAACCTCAGGAGAAATCCCTGAGGTTTTGTACTCTTTAGTTTATCTTGCCTTATGCACATTTCTTACACGGTGTAAGTCCTCTCTGCAGTGCGGCATCAAGAGTTGACGCTTTGCTGTTTTTTCCACCGCAAGTAGGACTAAGATGATATCTCTTTCCTGTAGGTGTAACATAAACTGTTCCTGATGAATAAGTCGGTTCCTCATACTGAGGTTTATTTGCTTCAATCGCATCATGATAGCTGGCATACCAGCCCACATTAAGGTATGCAGGAACTTCGCTTTCCTTTACCTCTATGGTTCTGCCGTCAGATGCATAAAGCGTAACTCTGTTTTCATAAGGCTCGGTGTACCAGCCCACATTAAGGTATGCAGGAACTTCGCTTTCCTTTACCTCTATGGTTCTGCCGTCAGATGCATAAAGCGTAACTCTGTTTTCATAAGGCTCGGTGTACCAGCCCACATTAAGGTATGCAGGAACTTCGCTTTCCTTTACCTCTATAGTTCTGCCGTCTTGAGCATAAAGCGTAACATAGCCTTCTTCCACTTCATTTGCATATGCCGGCATCACCAATGCGGAAACCGTTATAAGTATTAGTACAAGCGAAAGTATTCTTTTCATTTTTTTCTTCCTTTCTTTCTGTTCTGATTCATGCCTTAAAAGACAATTTTATATTTTCACCATATCTGAATCTTCCAGATTCAGATATTCTATGGCCCTTTCAAAAAGCTCCTTTGAAGCGGCAAGCCCTTCCGGATTATGGGCATCGCTTCCGAAATAGAATTTGCACCCTTCTTCCTTTGCTATGCGATAAGGCTTAAGCATAATGTCCGCATCGTCTTCCGTAAAGTTCATACCGTCGCGGTTAAGCTCAATTCCCGCGCCCTTTTCTGCAACGCGCTTGAAGGTTTTACGCATCTCCTCTTCGGGAATTGCCTCGATAAATTTAAGAAGGTTGCTTCTTTCAGGTTCAATCAATGCCGTTGTAAGATGGGCAAAGCCCACCTTGTGAAAGGGCAAATCCATTTTAAGTACATCATTTATTCTCTTAAGCCAGATATTTACCTTTTTTTCGGTTGTTAAAAGGTCTTCCTCATGCACCGTAAGGCTTCGCATATGAAAATGCGTGGTGGGAATTACGATAAAATCAAATTCATCATATTTCTCCGAAGATACGGCAACGGTGGAAAACTTGTCCATTTCCGTTTCACAGCCGAATAAAAAGCGGACACCTTGAGCCTGTGGCAAAGGCTTTATCCTGCTTATATGAGGAAAATTCTGCACTGTATAAAAATCGTGCCATGCCCCGGGAACAGCTTCATCCCAGAAGTGGTCTGTTATACAGATTGTATCAAGTCCGTTATCTATTGCGTATTTTAATATATTTTCCTTTGTCTGTTCCTCTCTCCCTGAGCAAAGGGAAAGCTTAGAATGTATGTGCAGGTCGTGATTGAATTTCGCTTTCATAAAAACACCTTCTTAACATTCTATCTCCGCCGTGTGCGGTCTGTGGTCAGATGCGATTATCGCAGGTATATCAGCAGATATAACCTTAATATCCTGACTTACGAATATGTAGTCAATCTTTATCCTCGGTTCATCCGAAGGAAAGCTTAAAAGAGGAGCAGAAAAAGCATCGGCAGTATCAGTCATACGCTCTTTTATGGGTGTTAAAAACTCATCATCCGGAGTCACATTAAAGTCGCCCATAAGAATACATTTTTCATTTTCCAGGTTTTCTAAAACCGTTTTAACGGCGTTTTCCTTTTCGTCATCATTAAGCCCGAAATGAGTAACCAGAACTTTGATGCCGCCCTCCAACGTAATTTTAAGAAGGCATCTTGTCTCGTGGGTAGAAGTCTTTTCTCCGGCAGAATCGGGAATCATAATTTTTTCCCACTTTACAACGGGAATATTGGATAAAAAGCCGTTTCCGTAGGGGTTTTCTCCCCCTACCATAATGGCTTCTCCAAAGCCGTAATACTTCATTCCCGTAAGAGAGGATAAAATTTCAACCTGCTCCTCATATTCTGTATTTGTCCCTTTTCCCCTCATTTCGTTAAGCCCCACAAAGTCAGCCCCGCTGTCTCTTATCACCTTTGCCATTGCTTCAAAGTCTATTTTCTTGGTAATATAATTCTGACAATGCTGGGTATTAAATGTCATTATTTTCATAGCGCACCTCATAAATTAATTGTTTCGCCACTCTTAATAGATAGGGTTTTGCCGTCAATATTAAGCCATATTTCTTTTAACGTAGGATTATATATCTTTCCTCCGTCAGCACTTGTGACAAGGGAGTTGTATGCTTTCACATAGTCGTATATTTCAATGTTAGTTGCATACCAGGTATCAATCTTACCCGAGATTTCACTGCAGAATTTTTCAATTAAATTCCAGCCGTCGTCCTTGTCAAATTCATAGGTGTGTCCCCAAAGATAGAATAGTCTGGGATACATCGCAGAGGAATAAAGACGTGTTTCGTCAATTTCAAGGAATTTTTTCACCATATCAAAAAGTGCCGGATTTTTATGATGTGCAGTAGGAATCCAGCAAAGGAAATCGCAAGGAAGCATAAAGCTGTCGTTGTCCCCTGCCAAGCTTCTGGAATAAACGACACCGATATTTTCAATCAATGTCCTTAAATTTTCATAATCATT
>JAUNRD010000246.1 GCA_030535815.1 Clostridia bacterium | reverse complement strand
TTATATCATCCATAGTCGCACCTTCGCTTTTAAGAAAAGGCGGATAGAAATTTACTCCCGCCACACCGCCGTTTTCCTTCAGCGCATAAAACTGTTCTTTAGTTATATTCCTTTTATGATTACAAAGCCATTTACAGCAGCTATGCGAAAGGGCAACCGGCTTTTTTGCAATTTCCATTACATCATAAAAGCTTCTTTCTCCCATATGAGATAAATCTGCCGTTATGCCCAGGTGTTCCATTTTCGAAAGCACCTCTTTTCCGAGCTTTGTAATCCCTGTATCTTTATCCATGGTGCTTCCTGCCAGGTGATTGTTATAGTTCCAGGTCATACCTATCATTCTTACTCCACGGCCATAGAGATATTCCACCTTGTCAAGTGAATCAATTGCTCCCGCATCTTCTACTGATAAAAGTGCTTTTTTTCCGTCTTTTTCAATATCACTCTTTTTAAGGACTTTGGTAAATCCTGATAATTTATCATAGGTGTCAATTAAAGTTTCTACTCTTTCAAAGCTTTTATTTTCTCCTGAAAAAGCGGCGAATACCTGAAGATAATCATCCTTCATCAGGGACGGCGAAACGTGAGTTTCATATATTCCGTCTGCCCATTTTGACAAGGTATCGCAATGAGCATCAATTATCATTTCTCAATTCCTTTCTTTTTGCCCTGCTCATAAAGCTTTTTCTTTTTGCAAGTATATTGGCAAGAAAGGCGCAAAGCACAAAGGCTATAACTAAAATAAGCGCAGAGATAAGCTCGTGGCTTACAAATAAAGCAGACGTAAAGAAAATAACAAGGGGCAAAAGATAGGTAATTAATGCCAGAATTACTGTTTTATATGATTCCAGAAATATTTCAATTTCCTCTCCGACAGCGGCTCCGCATTCATTCAATATCTCAATCTTTCTCATTTTACTTGTATCACACATACCGCAGGATGCACAGTTTTCTCCGCAGGAGCTCTCCTTTTTGATTACCGCAACGGCATATTCACCTTTAAGCTCAATAATTTTTCCGTTTTGCGTCAATTAAACCATCCTTCCAAAAAACTGCTGTACTTTTGTACAGCAGTAAATTTATTTAACCAGACCTTCTATGAGCATCTTAATGCCTATAATAACAAGTATTATTCCTCCGATAAGTTCCGCTCTTTTTTCAAAGAGCTTTCCGACTTTTTTACCAAGAATTGCCCCTATAAAGGAGCATCCGAAGGCAACTACACCTATCACCGTGGATGATATAAGCTTTCCGCATCCTCCATCTGACATTATGCAAAAGCTAAGTCCTACCGCAAGAGCATCAATGCTGGTGGCAATCGCCTGAAGCGTAAGCTCCCCGTAGCCAAGCCTTTCCTTTGTTGCGCCGCTTTCTTCCTCTTCGTTTTTTCGTGATTCCATTATCATTCTTATACCAAGATATGATAAAATTCCGCAGGCAAGGAAAGGCGCCATAATTCCAACAAACGAAGCAACCTTTTCCCCAACCGCATAGCCCAAAAGGGGCATTATGAACTGGAAGCCTCCGAAAAAGACAGCCATCAAAAGGGCATCTTTTATTCTGCAGTTGCGAAGTCTGATTCCATTTGTAACAGACACCGTCATAGCATCTATTGCCAGAACAAAAGCGACAGATATAAGCTCAATATAACTCATCATTCAAGCCCTTTCAAATATTCATACGCCGCGTCAAACTGCCTGTCAACCTCTTCATACTGTTTATCGTATTCGATATTGTTAAGATATGCAATGAAATCAAATTCAACAAAAGGATCTGTATTCATACCGTTATAGAGCTTAAACAATCTCACGGCATCCATTGTCTCTTCTGTGAATTTATCATCGGCTTCTTCCATGTAGCCCAAAACCGCCAGACGCTGTTCAATTGCCTTAACGCCTTCTCCTGTGCTTCCAACCCTGAACTCCGTTTCAAAATCCAGAGGTAAAAAGTTTTCTTCCTTAAGCTGTCTGTAGGAATTTTTCACCTCAAAATCAGGTACAATCTTATCCTTTGCCACATCCTGACCTCCGGCAGTGTAATATTTTGCAACGGTAAGCTTGATTGCTCCGCCGTTCAGAAGTTCTCTCGTGGTCTGAACAGTTCCCTTACCGAAGCTTGTTTCTCCAAAAAGAACTCCTACTTTTGTATCCTGCAATCCCCCTGATAAAAACTCAGCTCCGCTGGCGGTATTTCCGTTAATCAAAACAGCCAGCTTATACTTGGGATTTTTATTTTCAGAGTAGTAGGTTTCCATTTTGGTTGGGTCTTTATAATCCACATATCCTACGGGGCCTTCCGGCATAAACATTTCGCAGATATTTACGGTAGAGCCTATATGTCCGCCGGGGTTATCTCTTAAGTCGAGAACTATTTTTTTAATGCCGAGCTTATCTATTTCATTAAGTGCTTCCTTCATAAAAAAGTCAGCATTTACAGAAAGAATCGATAATGATATGTACGCAGTTTCATCGTCAAGCTTTTTCCATGTAACAGGGCTTGTTTCAACGTTTGCCCTTACTAAATCATAATAAATAACACCTTCCGTACCGAGGCGTTTTATTCCGATTTTAACAACGGTTCCCGCTTCGCCCTTAGTATATTTTGTAGCTTCTGCCACAGGCATTCCAACAACAATAAACCCCTCAACCCAAACTATTGTATCAAAACTTTTTATACCGGCTTTTTCGGCAGGAGAAAACGGAATCACATCAAGAATAACAGAACCGTCTCTTCCCTTTACTACGCTTGCTCCTATTCCGCAAAGAGAGGCGTTAACGTCACCTAAAAATTCCGCATATTCTTCCTTGTTGAAATATACCGAAAAGTCGTCAAGCCCTTCAAACATGGCTTTTAAGACATTGTCAAGATTTGTATCTCCGGTTTCCAGCATATATTCCAGGGCTTTGTTCTTAAGCTGAACAGAGGTGACCCCGAATTTATAATTCTGTTCCACAAAAAAAGAAACCTGATTCACTATTGAAAACTCATCAAGCTCTGTGGCATTTGCCGGAACAAAAAAAGCAAATACGAGAAGAACTGTAATAACAAGCACACTTAATTTTTTACGCAACTTCTATTCCTCCGTTTTATGTAATTAGTCTCTAAACAGTATAGCATTTTATCTCTTCCGAGTCAATCAAAACCTTTATCAAAACGCGTTTTTTATAACATTTGCCTCGCTTACCATTAACTTCCCTTTTTCATTTATCTCACCGATAATTTCCACCACATCAAAGCGACAAAGCCCGTCATATTCCGTCTTTTTCATATAAAGCATGGCGGCAGTCCTTAAATTCTCCTGCTTTTTTAAGCCAACATACTCAGAAGGTCTTCCGAAATCTGCACTTCTCCTGAGTTTTACTTCTGTAAATACAAGATATTCACCGTCTTTTGCAATTATATCTATTTCTCCGCCACGTACGGTGAAATTTCTCTCTATAATCTTATATTTGTTTTTCTTAAGTATTTTTACGGCGTAATCTTCGCCGATATTTCCTATAGCTCTCATTTTAATATATTCTTAAGGAAGGAAAGGCGGTGTATCGGGCAGGGGCCGAATTCTTTTATAAGCTCAGAATGTCTCTTGGTTCCATAGCCCTTGTGTCCTTCAAATTCATATTCCGGATATTTTTTTGCCATCTCTTCCATATATCTGTCCCTTGAAACCTTGGCAAGTATGGATGCCGCCGCAATGGACATAGATAAAGAGTCCCCTTTAATTACAGGCTC
>JAUNRD010000245.1 GCA_030535815.1 Clostridia bacterium | reverse complement strand
GGCTTAATCGGTGGATCTTCTATACTCATCTTGGTTGGTGTTGCTCTTGAAACTGTTAAGCAGATCGAAGCACAGATGATGATGAGACATTACAAAGGATTCTTAGATTAATCTTTGGCGAAAGGTCGACAGTTAAAATGAAACTTATTATGTTAGGACCTCCCGGTGCAGGAAAGGGTACACAGGCAGAATTCCTTTCCGAAAAGTACGGAATCCCTCAGATTTCAACCGGTGCTATCATAAGAAGCGTAATAGCTTCGGGTAGCGAATTCGGTAAGAAATTAAAGGCTTTAATCGACGACGGAAATCTCATTTCTGATGATGATGTGCTGAAGCTGGTTAAAGAAAGAATAGAGGAACCGGATTGTGCAAAGGGTTATATCTTTGACGGATTTCCCCGCACAATAGCACAGGCAGAAGCACTGGAAAAAATGGATATTGCCATAGATAAGGTATTGTCCATTGAGCTTTCAGATGAAGAAATCCTGAAAAGACTTTCGGGAAGACGCGAATGTGCATCCTGCAGAGCAACCTATCACATCGAAGATAAGCCTTCAAAGGTTGAGGGTAAGTGTGACAGGTGCGGAGGTAAGCTTATCTGTCGTGAAGACGATAAGCCGGAAACTATAAAGCACCGTCTTGCGGTTTACTATGAAGCCACAGCTCCTCTTAAAGCTTTTTATGAGGAAAAGGGACTTCTTGTTACCGCTCACGGGCAGAAACTTCTTGAAGATACCAAACGAGAGGTGCTTAAAGCACTGGGTGAATTAAAGTGATTTTAATTAAATCGGATTCTGAAATTGAACTTATGTATGAAAGCGGTCAGATAACGGGCGGAGCTCTTGCCTTGGCAGAAGAGAGCATACGCCCGGGAATGACAACGGGCGAGCTTGATTCTCTTATAGAAAAATATATAAGAAGTCACGGCGCCCGGCCTTCATTCAAAAACTATAACGGTTTTCCGGCGTCTGCGTGTATATCGGTAAACGAAGTAATCGTTCACGGTATACCCGGAAACAGAGTTCTTAAGGAAGGCGATATCGTCAGCGTGGATGTGGGCTCCTACTATAAAGGGTATCACTCCGATGCGGCGAGAACCTTCGCAGTGGGCAATGTTACCGAAGAAGCAAAAAAGCTTATTGAAGTAACAAAACAGAGCTTTTTCGAAGGAATTAAAGCCGCTTATCCCGGAATGAGGATAGGCGATATAGGAAGCCGTATCCAGAGCTATGCCGAAAGTTTCGGCTACGGTGTGGTAAGGGATATGGTGGGCCATGGAATAGGTAGGGCGCTTCACGAAGCACCTGACGTTCCTAACTTCGGAACCAGCGGCAGAGGCATACGCTTATTGGAGGGAATGTGCATAGCTGTTGAGCCCATGATAAACGAAGGAACCTATGAGCTTAAAACTCTCTCCGACGGTTGGACGACGGTAACTCTTGACGGTAAGTTATCGGCACATTATGAAAATACCTTGGCAATAACCAAGGATGGGCCGAGAATTCTTACTTTGATTTGAGGAGGATACGAATGGAACCCGGAGATTTGGTGCTGTCAGAAAAAGGAAGAGATAAAGACCGATATTATGTTGTAATGGAAGTCTGGCCGGAATACTGCTTCATAGCAGACGGCGACATCCGAAAAACAGACAGACCGAAGAAGAAAAAAATCAAACACGTTGTGCAGACTGGCTTCGGAAGCGATTTCATAAAAAAGAAATTTGCCGAAGGGCAGAAGGTAACAAATACCGAGCTGCGCAATGAAATAAGCAAATTTATTAACTCGCTTAATCCATCGGCGTTCCCGGTGGAATAAAGGAGGTAGAAAACCTTGGCTAAAGATGATGTAATAGAGTTTGAAGGAACAGTTGTGGATGCTCTTCCCAACGCAATGTTTAAGGTTGAACTTCCCAACGGTCATGTTGTGCTTGCACACATTTCAGGAAAACTCAGAATGAATTTTATTAAGATATTACCGGGCGATAAGGTCAAGATAGAAATATCTCCTTATGACCTTACGCAAGGTCGTATAACCTGGAGAGATAAATAATCTTTCCGCACAAGAAAGGAATGATTCAGATGAAGGTCAGACCTTCTGTAAAACCTATTTGCGAAAAATGCAAGATCATTAAAAGAAAAGGTAAAATAATGGTCATCTGCGAAAATCCTAAGCACAAACAGAAACAGGGTTAATTCCCACTAAGAAAATTAATTTTATGACATGCGAAAGCAGGAGGTGTAAGTTAAATGGCTAGAATTGCCGGTGTAGATTTACCGAGAGAAAAGCGTATCGAAATTGGTCTTACCGCCGTTTACGGAATTGGTCGTACAACTGCGACAGAAATTCTTACAAAAGCAGGCGTAAATCCTGACATCAGAGTTAAGGATCTTACTGACGATGATCTTGCAAAGATCAGAGAAGTAATGGCGACAGAAGAGTACAAGGTTGAAGGTGACCTTCGACGCGACACAGCTCTCGACATTAAGAGACTCGTTGAGATCGGCTGCTACAGAGGAATGAGACATAGAAAAGGTCTTCCCGTAAGAGGTCAGCGTACCAAGACGAATGCTCGTACCAGAAAAGGTCCCAGAAAGACCATGGCGAACAAGAAGAAATAATAAGTAAGGGAGGATATTTTTCATGGCTAAGACTGTTGTGGCTAAGAAAGCTGTTAGACGTCGTAAAGAGCGCAAGAATATTGAGCGCGGCGCCGTTCATATCAGCTCCACATTTAATAACACAATTGTAACAATCACAGACACTGCAGGAAATGCTCTTTCCTGGGCAAGTGCAGGTGGATTAGGATTCCGCGGTTCAAAGAAGAGCACTCCTTTCGCAGCTCAGACAGCTGCTGAAACAGCAGCAAAGGCTGCTATGGAGCACGGCCTTAAAACTGTAGAAGTTTATGTAAAGGGCCCCGGTGCAGGTAGAGAAGCTGCTATTCGAGCTCTTCAGGCAGCTGGTCTTGAGATCAGCATGATTAAGGACGTAACACCCATTCCTCACAATGGATGCCGCCCGCCCAAGCGTAGAAGAGTTTGATTTAGGGGAAAGGAGGAAGTTTATTTATGGCTAGAAATACACAGCCCATCGTTAAAAGATGTAAGACGCTCGGAATTGAGCCCGGCGTAATGGGTTATAACAAGACAACAAACAGAAACCCCAATCCGAACAGAAAGAAGAAGTCGGAATACGGTATTCAGCTTAATGAAAAGCAGAAGGTTAAGTTCATTTACGGCGTACTTGAGAAGCAGTTCAGAAAGTACTATGTAATGGCTACCAAGAGACATGGTATCACAGGTGAAATGTTGCTCCAGATTCTTGAATCAAGACTTGACAACGTTGTATACCGTTTAGGTCTTGCTAACACCCGTCGTGAATCAAGACAGATCGTTGTACACGGTCACGTTACCTTAAACGGCAAGAAGGTTAATATTCCTTCTATCCTTGTTAAGCCCGGCGATGTTATCGCTGTAACTGAAAAGTGCAAGAGTAACGATCATTTCAAGGCTATCTTCGAAGCAAACGAAGGCAGAATCATTCCCAAGTGGCTTGATTTTGATAAGAACACCCTTACAGGTAAGGTAGTAGCCCTTGCTGACCGTGCGGATATTGATTTCCCCGTTGAGGAAACTCTTATTGTCGAGTTGTACTCCAAGTAAGATTTGCTCCCTCATTGTAAAATTAATTAAATTAATAAAGGGAGGTAGCGCTTATCATGATAGAAATAGAAAAGCCCAGAATAAGCTGTACAGAGCTTAATGATG
>JAUNRD010000244.1 GCA_030535815.1 Clostridia bacterium | reverse complement strand
ATGATGTCAAGAAGTTTTTTGAAAATATTGAAACATATAAAAATAAGGCAAGAAAGATTCGGCAGCAGAGCTAGGAGCGGCAAGGCTTTGCCGGCGTAATATAAGCATGTTTGATTTCTTATTACTTGTAGGTCTCTTTGATTTTTTTGAAATAACATATAAATGCTTTTGATCGGATATAATGAGAGATTAATTTTCTGTCAAATAAACTATTAATTTATAGAATTTTCTTAAGAAATATGATATAATGAAGATACTAAAAATTTAAGGAGTTAGTATGCGAATGACAAATACTAAGATTATACTTAAAACGGAACAAGATATTGATGAATTAATAAATACAATAAGAAAGCGAAAAAGATTTGCACAATCGTTTGTTTTTGAAAATAAAGACTTGCGAAAAAAATTTCTTAGTTCTATGGGAATAGTTAGTGAAGAATTTGAAGCAAAAGGATTTTATGTCGATGAAACAAAAAATATTCATATTGCGGAAAGTGAAAACGGATATTTTTGGATAAGTACGATAGGAGTGGTTACATCAAGAATACAAGATAGTGATAATTTTGTATATGCATTTCAAAGTCAATATATGGTTATGAAATTGCTGACAGATTATGCTATAAAGATTAGCGAGGATGAATCGATTTGGAATATAGATAGTTGGAGTAATGAGGAAATGGGGTTCTTAACTCATGCGATTTTTAACAATTTGATTTTATTTTTAGAATTGTTTGGGAAAACGTATTTATCCTTAGTTGGATATAAAGTGAAACACACGCATCGTATTTCAAAAATTATTTGTGATGTAAAAAAAGCAATGAATGAAAACGGACATAATGATACGTTATTTCATGAATGTATAATAAAAGAATTTGAAAAGATTGGGAATTATATACAGACGATTCCGGGAAGTTTTGTGGAAGAATATGTAAAATATAATGACAATAAATATGACGATACAGTAATACGATTTGATAAGGATAGTCTAAAAAGTGCATTGGATTTCGTAAATACTTGCATGGACTTTATTGATTCTTTTTCAAATAATGGGAATTATTTATTGAGGAAGATATAACTGTTTGAAATACCTATTGCAATTCGCCTCCTGTCGGGCTGAGTCGCAATAGGTATTTTTTTATCTTTCTTGATATAATGGAGGGAAGGCTTATTGATGTTGGATTTCAAATTAGCATAAAATTTAAAACATACGGAATCGGAAATAGAAAAGCAAAAAGAGAACACGACTCGCAAATGGACGGTAACGGGATGATGTACTTCCATTTGCGATGCATGGCAAAAATAAGCGCAGTTAAGCATATGAAAAAATAGTATAAAATTACGCTCAAACTCATTAATGGATTTCCTTGCCATCCTGGCTACTGCACCCGACACACCGAGGATATCCATATAGCAAATGACTCTATAATGAAAGGTGAAGCGTCGCCTCCACCAAAAAAAGAGAAGCATGCCCAAAGGGGTGTGCTTCTCTTTTTTTGATAAAGCAATGCGGGGAGTCGAACCCTGAGAGGGTTTTTGCGTTAAGAAAACGATTGATAATCGTTTTTAGCAAAAAGCGCGAAGAGCGGTACCGAAATGCGAAGCATACGCTCTCCCGTCGCCTCCACCACGTCGGAACAAGCTAAGCTTGCTCCGACTTTTTTATGCAAAAAAGTCTTCCGCAGCACCGCTGTTCCTCCTTTTCCCCAAAAAGCCAAAGGCTTTCCGGGGGCCCCGGAAGTCCTAATGGAGAAAGTTCGGATATTAAAGCATTTGCTCCACCACTCATTAGCGCGTCCGGCGCAAAATTACTAAAATACCCCTCTTGGCCAACATTTACTGGTTTTTAGGTTGTCGCCCCACAGGGGAGAATTGGTTTTGGAATGTTATTTTCCGCTGATAGTGCGCAAAAAAACACGGATATACGTCAGTATGTCCGTGTTTTTTTACTTCTCTGAGACGAAAAATACCTATCCCAAAACTGCAACGCATCCGAAGGACAATTCTCCCCGAGGAGCGACAACCGATAGGGGTATTTGTTTGTGTAGTCGACGTTTTTCATAAAACCGGATATTTTACGAAAAAAGCCTATTTTATTGAAGCTGTCGAGGCTATATTGATTTCAGGAAAGCTTTTGGCAAGCGATGCTTGCCGTATGGGAAAGTTTTTTCTTAAGCAAGAATAAAGAGCAAAATTAAAAAAATATTGACAATTTGATTCAAAGTGGTAGAATATGCCTATATGTAAAGAAGGGTGATTATTATGTTTAACTCGAAATGGATAACAACAAAGGAGTTCATAAACCTTGAAAAAATAGACATCTACCACAAGGAACACGATAAAAAAACTCTTTCTGAAACACCGGAAGAACTTAAGAATAATAGCTGTCGTTTCAAAAAAACTTTTTTGGCTGCACAGAGCAAATGCTATAAAATAAGAATATCGGCAGATGATTATTATAAGCTTTACGTAAATGGAAAGTTCGTTTGCCAGGGACCTGCTCCCGCCTATGAGGATAATTACTATTATAACGAAGCAGATATCACTCCCTTTATTATAGACGGCGAAAACCTGGTTGCGGTTGAGGTTTACTATCAGGGGTGTAATAACCGTGTATGGAACAGCGCCGACAACCGTCAGGGAATGATTGCGGATATATATGAAAATGATAAATTTATTTTTGGGACGGATGAAAGTTGGGTTTACTCCTATGCAAAGGAATATTCCGGAAGCCCTTCTATCGGCTATAAAACACAATATACCGAAAACATAGATTTCAATAAGGCGGATTCTTCCTGGAAAACAGACTTGAATCTTTCAGGGACGGAAAAAGCTCTGATAAACGAAAAGGATGATCACAAATTTACTTCATGTGTTCCTACCGTTTCGGTTTATACGTTAAAGCCCGAAAGCATTAACAAATTGGGTGTCGGACACTATATCATCGATATGGGTAAGGAATATACAGGTCAGCTTCATTTTACCTTAAAGGGTAAAAAGGACGAAAAAGTAATCCTCCGTCATGGTGAGGAGCTTAATGAAGACGGCACTGTAAGGTTTGATATGCGGTGTAATTGCCGCTACGAGGAGGTGCTTACACTCTCCGGCGAAACTGACGAAACTGACTTTTACGACTACAAGGCTTTCCGATATGCCGAAATCATCTCAGAAAGTGACTCGGTAATTGAAGATAGCATCGAAATGATTGTGCGCCATCACAAATTTGATGATGAAGGCTTTTACATAAAATCAAGCGAACCTTTGCTGGAAGATATCTGGAAGATATGTGCACAGGCACTTAAAATAGGTGTGCAGGAGGGATATCTTGACTGCCCTTCAAGGGAAAAAGGACAGTATTTGGGAGATTTTGTTGTAAGCGGTCTTGCTCATATGTATTTAACCGGCGACAGCGAGATGTATAAAAAAACGCTCCGCGAATTTGCCCTGTCATCAAAAATCAGTGAGGGAATAATGGCGGTTGCTCCGGGCTCATTTATGCAGGAGATTGCGGATTTTTCCCTTCTTTATCCCAAAGCGGTATATAACTATTTTAAGTATACGAACGATACGGAATTTATAAAAGAAATTCTTCCCGTACTTGACGGACTTTTAGAATATTTCAAAGGCTACGAAAACGAGAGAGGGTTACTTGAGGGAGTAGTTGAAAAGTGGAATCTTGTTGACTGGCCCGATAACCTTCGTGACGGTTATGATTTTGAACTTAAAAACCCTCCGAAGGCTGAGGGCTGTCATAACGTAATAAACGCTTACTAT
>JAUNRD010000243.1:340-3782 GCA_030535815.1 Clostridia bacterium | reverse complement strand
CGCACAAGGTCTCTGGAAAAATTTTTTAAGGACAGAAATACCGATATAACACTTGAATTTGAAGTGGTGGGAAGATTTGATCTTGAAGCCATAAAGGAAAGACTTTTGTCGGTTATTTCAAGATATCCCGAGCCTGTGCTGGATCTTACCGGAGGGCGTGAACTTGTGCTTACCGCTGCCGGTGAGATTTCTGCAACGTGCAATATTCCCATAATTCAGTTTGACGTTAAATCGGGAAGGGTAATTCCTGTGAAAAATGCGGAAAGTATTCCCGAAAGCGAAAATCCAGATATTAAAATAAGGGATATAATTACCTTAAACGGCGGAACGTTGCTTCCCGAAGATGCGAATTGGGTGCTGGATTCTGACTTTTGCGAAGACATTATGAGCGTGTTTAATATTTGCAGGGAAAACTGCGGTTTGTGGAACAGGCAGGCTACAGTTTTCAGCTATTTTGAAAAATACGGCAAGCTGGATTCTTTCTTCAGGGTGAGCATTGACCTTGTAGAAATTAAAAGAAGGAAAAAAGAATATTTTACGGATGACGACTTGATTGAAAAGTTAAAATAAAAAAATCTCATTTACGGCTATGAAAGAAACGGAGACTACGTTTCTTTCTTCTATAAAAACGACAGTGTGAGACGTCTTATAACCAAATCCGGAAATGTTTTGGAGCTTTACGGATATATGCTGATAAAAGAAATTATGGCGGAAGATGAAAGCTTTGCAGACGACTGTGATGTGGGCGTTTTTGTGGATTGGGACGGCGTATTGTCCTTTGGCGCCGAAACCAGGAATGAAATTGATATAGTGGTAATGAAGGATTTTATTCCCGTTTTCATTTCCTGCAAAAACGGAGAAGTTTATAAAGAAGCTCTTTATGAACTTGACACCCTTGCAAGAAGATACGGAGGAAAGTATGCACGTAAAATTATGTTTGCGAGCTATGTTTCCTCTGATGAGGACAAAAAGGAATACATAAAACTGCGTGCTGCAGATATGGGGATTATGCTTGTTGACGGCATTGAAAAAATGACAAGGGAAGAGTTTAAGGAAAAACTTAAAAGGATTCTTAAGTAAAGCGTCATAAAGGCGCTTTACTTTTTTATTTGATTACAAAAAATATATTGACAAACTGTGCTAACTGTGTTAATATAGATAGTACAGAAGGGAGGCGATAAAGTGATAAAGCTGGATATGAGGGACTCTCGTCCTATCTATGAACAGATAAAAGAAGAACTGAAAAAGCTCATAATAAAGGGGGCGATGAAGACCGATGAAAAAATTCCGTCGGTAAGATTTTTGGCGTCAAGCTTGTCAATAAATCCCAACACGATACAGCATGCATACAGAGAGCTTGAGGCCGAAGGCTACATTTATTCCCGTAAGGCAACAGGTTATTTCGTTGCTCCGATAACGGAAGTTGTAACAGGAGAAAAAACCGATAAGCTCAAAAAAGAAATGAAAGATATATTAAAGGAGCTTAAGTATCTGAATGTTAAAAAAGAGGATATCTTAAGTATCGTTAACGAAGCTATGGAAGATTAAAGAAAGGATGGTTTTAATGATTAAAGCCGACGGCGTAACAAAGAAATTCGGCGATTTTTGTGCACTTGATTCTGTAAATCTCAATGCCGGAAAGGGCTCGGTTTATGGCTTGGTTGGTCCCAACGGTGCCGGAAAAACTACTTTTATAAAATGCCTTATGGGAATATATAAAAATGATGAAGGAAAAATAACTGTGGACGAAAGAAGCGTTTCTGAAACCTGTATAAAGCAAAAAATGGTTTATATAGGTGACGACTTGTACTTTTTTCCGGGATATACAATACGTGATATGGCAAAATATTATGCCGGAATATATGAAAACTTCAGTTGGGAAGAGTATGAAAGAATAAAGAGCGTTTTCGGGCTTGATGAAAAAGCAAAGCTTAAAAAGCTTTCAAAAGGAATGAAAAAACAGGCGGCATTCTGGATAGGAATTTCCTGCTGTCCCGAAGTACTTGTACTTGATGAGCCGGTGGACGGACTTGATCCCGTAATGAGAAAGGCAATGTGGAGCGTTGTGCTTGAAAAAGTGGCTGAAGGAAATCTTACTGTTCTGGTTTCAAGTCATAACTTAAGGGAGCTTGAGGATGTATGCGATCATGTCGGAATAATGCATGAAGGTAAGCTGGTAATCGAAAAGACACTTGACGATGTAAAGGGTAATATTCATAAGCTCCAGATTGCCTTTGAGGGAGAAGTTCCCGTAGAATTGATGTCTGAACTTACCGTTCTTAAAGAGAGTAAAATGGGAAGCGTAAGCCTGCTTATTGTAAGAGGTACGGCGGAGGATATAAAGAAAACAGCAGAAAAGTACAATCCGCTGATATTGGATATTCTGCCCCTTACACTGGAGGAAGTATTTATTTATGAGTTGGGAGGTATGGGCTATGTTGTCAAAGACGTCATTTCTCAGTAAGAGTATTGTAAAAAGTGACTTAAAGCGCTTCTGGTGGATAGCGGTGTTAAACACCCTTGCAACCTTCTTTCTCGGAACATTTATAATAATGAATGTCTATATAAAGCATAGGAGCGACTATGATAAAGTGATGGCTTTGCCCGGCGATTATTATCTTTCTATGTTCGTCGGAATGATATTCAGTGTGATTACGGCTGTGGCTGTGTTTTCCTATCTTAATAAATCCGAGCAGACGGCGTTTGCCCATGCACTGCCAAACACCCGTAAAAAACAGTATCTTTCGCATCTTACGTCGGCATTTATACTGACAGCATTCTCCGGAATTGTAAATTCACTGATGATTCTTTTGTATTGCTTAAACAGCAACGTATCAAGAATAATTTCGCCTGTGCTGGCATTGGACTTTCTTCTTGTATACATGACATACTCTGTTTTGATAATGGCTCTCACGGTGTTTACCCAGATGCTGACGGGCTCGGGCGTTGCATGTACTATTCTTACTTTCTGCTTTACGGCAATTCCTGCTGCGCTGGAAGGATTTGCGAAAGTATTCTGCGGCGTACACGTGTACGGTTTTGAAGCAAGTTCTGATTTCCTTGTGGATGATATATTCTATCTTTCAATGGGGAAGGTACTATCATTGAAAGGTCTTGTTTATCTTGCACTGATTATCGTGCTTCTGTTTGCGGGATATTTCCTTTACAAGATAAGAAGGCTTGAATGTTACGGTGAGGTGGTGGCATTTAACGGAACAAGGCCTGTGTTTATATATACGGTGGCATTATTTACCGGAATGGCGAGCTATCTTTATTTCGGGAATTTTTATCAGCCGAATATATATTTTCTGTTGCCCTTCGGCATAGTTGGTATAGTGATTGCCTATATGCTTTCAAGAAAGAGCTTCAGCATAAAAGGCGTACATAAGCCCATAATCATTTATTCATTGGCGGTGCTTTTATTATTTGTTGTGGTTAAATT
>JAUNRD010000243.1:0-330 GCA_030535815.1 Clostridia bacterium | reverse complement strand
CTGATTGGCTATGAAAGAAGAATACCCGATGCCGGAAGCGTTGAATATGTGGAGCTGCCCGGAAGAACAGATTATGAGGTAAACGGATTTTATGCCAGAATTCGGGACGATAGCAACGAGCATTCATATTTTCGTTATGATGACCCCTTTGACAGCAGAATAACGGATATGGCGCAAATTGAAAACATTACGAAGCTTCATGCTCATCTTGTGGAAGACAGGTCGGATGAAGGAAGAATCATCCGTATCTCTTATAAAATGAAAAACGGAAGAACGATAACCCGCCGTTATAAAGCAGATGTGTATGATGACGCTGATTACTTAAAGCCT
>JAUNRD010000242.1 GCA_030535815.1 Clostridia bacterium | reverse complement strand
GTTTGCCTACGAAATAATGACCGGGGAATTTATTGAAAAAACAGAGGCTTACAGCATGATAAAGGAAAAGGATGAGTCTGCCGTTATATTAAAAACTGAAGACGGTTATATTGCTGTAGGCGAAACCTCAGACGGCTCGTATCCCGGAGATGTATATATTGCAAAGTATGATAAGCTTCTTTTGGAAAAAACCTATGGCGGAAGCGATTTTGACTATCCCTATACCGCAGCCTATAACGAAAATATGGGCATTTTGGTTTCGGGAAAAAGTCAGTCAGGAGAATCGGTATTCGGAAATAACCCCTTTGCGGCTCTGTTTGATAAGGATACTCTGGAGCTTAAATGGAGCAAAAGGGTGAAGTTTGCGGGAAGTGCGGACTGTCTTTCCGATACGGCGGCGTATCTGTCCTGCGGTAAAGCGACAGAAGACGGCGTTAAAATTGTTATCACCAAAGTATCGGAGGATGGCGAAGTTATATGGGAATCTGAGCCCTTGGAGCAGATAATTTCTGATATAGCCGAGCTTTCTTCGGGAAAGGTCATTGTTTCTCAGCATTATGCCAAAGATGAGGAAATGGTAAACAAGTTTATTCTGATAGACGAAAACGGAAAAATATTAAAAGAAGCAGAAACTGAAATTTACGGAAACTTAACGGCCACGGATGACGGCGGATTCATAATTGTGGCAGAACGCCCTGTAAGAAATGTTCCGCAGCCACCGTATATATCGGCAACATGGACTGACAATGAAACCGTTGCGGCGAAATACGATGAAGGGCTTAATCTTGTGTGGCGTAAAACCTATGATAGCCTGCAGGGTGAAATGGGTACGGATACGGTTGTTCCGCAGAAAGACGGAAGTCTTATGATAAAGACAGCCGAAAAGGTGGAGGAAAAAAATGACGAGGCAGATTAATGTCGGAAATGTAAAAATAGGCGGAGGCGCACCTATCAGTGTGCAGTCCATGACAAATACGGATACAAAGGATGCAGTAGCGACTCTTTCTCAGATAGAAAGACTCCATAAGGCGGGCTGTGATATTATAAGGGTAACTGTGCCCGATACCGATGCGGCAGAGGCGATGAAGGAAATTTGCTTAAAAAGCCCCATTCCGGTTGTTGCGGATATTCATTTTGACTATAGATTGGCCCTTGCATCAATTGATGCAGGTGTGTCCAAGGTAAGAATAAATCCCGGAAACATCGGCTCTATGGATAAGGTTAAGGCTGTTGCCCAGGCGGCAAAGGCGAAATGCGTTCCCATAAGAATCGGAGTAAACGGGGGCTCACTTGAAAAAGACCTTGCTCATCCCACGCCTGAAAATATGGTGGAAAGTGCCCGCCGTCACATCAAAATGCTTGAAGACTGCGATTTTTACGATATGGCAATTTCTCTTAAATCCTCCGATGTCAAAACAACGGTTGAGGCATACCGTCTTGCAAGTAAGACTTTTTCTTATCCGCTTCACGTGGGAGTGACCGAGGCAGGAACAAGCTACTCGGGAATTATACGTTCCAGCGCAGGAATCGGAGCACTTTTGCTTGACGGAATAGGTGATACGTTAAGAGTATCTCTTACGGCTGACCCTGTGGAAGAGGTGAAAGCGGGAATAGAACTTCTTAAAACCCTTGATTTAAGGGGAGGTGCAAAGCTTGTTTCCTGTCCTACCTGCGGCAGAACAAAAATAGACCTTATATCTATCGCGTCAGAGGTTCAGAGCCGCCTTGCAACGGTTAATAAGGACATTACAGTTGCGGTTATGGGTTGCGTTGTAAACGGCCCCGGTGAGGCAAAAGAAGCGGATATCGGAATAGCCGGCGGAAAAGGCGAAGCGCTTTTGTTCAAAAAGGGCGAAATTGTAAAGAAAATTCCTGAAGAGCGAATTATAGAAGAATTATTCAGTGAAATAGAGAAGATGTAAGTTGAAGGGATAAATAATGAGAACATTAGGTAAAACATTAAAAGGAATAAATGTTTCTGATAAATTAAGCGGAGCAGAAGTAATAAAATTCGAAATGGACAAAAAGGCGAGGAAGATTTCCCTTGTATTATCTCTTGACGAAGTATCAGCCCTTTCTGAGCTTGATGTGCTTAAAAAGGACATGAAAGAGTTTTATAAGCTTTCGGAATGTGTTATATCGGTATTTTATGCCAATGCCACAATGGACGAGGAGTTTTTCAAGTCCTATTATCCCAATCTTTTGCACGAGGTAAAAAAAGCCGAGCCTGCATTTTACTATATGCTTATGGGAAGCAGAATTGAGTTTTCCGATGAAACCCTTAAAATAACCGCTATCCACGGCGGAATGGAAATGCTTCTTATAAAAAAATGTGACAAGCTTATACATAAAATTATTTTAGATCAGACCAATCTTTCCGTTAATGTGGAGTTTATTGATAAAAAGGAAAAGGTTGAAATGCCGATTCTTCCTGAAATTTCATATTCTGAAAACGAGGGAGAGGGTAAAAAGGAAAAGAAGGTTGTTCAGAAGACAACAAGCGGAGATGTATTACTTGGAAAGAGCATCAAGGGAGAAATTATCGCAATTGATGATATTTCCGAGGAAACCGACAAGGTTATCATAAAGGGAGAAATACTTGCGGTTGAAACCAAGGAGCTTAAGAGCAAGAAGGTTATTGTTAAGTTTATTATAACTGACCTTACAAATTCCATCGGATGTAAATTTTTTACTTCTGCCGATAAGCTTGAGGAGGTATTGGAGGGCGTTAAAGTAGGTGCAACCGTGTGCGTGCAGGGTGAACTTCGTAATGACCCATTTGAAAGGGAAGAAACCATTGCCGTAAGAAATATTGAAAAGGCACAAAAGAAAAAGAAAACAGACGATGAGCCTGTTAAAAGAGTTGAGCTTCATTGCCACACACAGATGTCTGCAATGGATGCCGTATGCTCTGCAAAGTCTATAGTAAAGCGTGCCATCGAATGGGGAATGCCTGCGGTTGCCATAACCGACCACGGTGTTGTTCAGTCATACCCCGAAGCGCTTAAGGCAAAGGGCGATAATCCCATAAAGATTCTTTACGGTGTTGAGGGCTATCTTGTTCCTGACACTATTGATGCGGTTAAAAACGTTAAAGGTTACTCTGTGGAAGAAGATTTCGTTATATTCGATATTGAAACCACAGGACTTGATAAAAACAGCGATGTAATAACAGAAATAGGTGCGGTGAAGATGCGTGGAGATAAGGTTATTGACCGATTTTCCACCTTTGTTGACCCCAAGCGCCACATACCCGAAAAAATTACAGAGCTTACCGGAATAACTGACGAAATGGTTGAAGGCGCGCCTTTGGAAGGTGAAGCTGTTGAGGAGTTCTTGAATTTCTGCAGCGGTGCACCGGTAATTGCCCACAATGCAAAATTTGATACCGGTTTTATAAAAATAGCTGCAGAACGAAACGCTCTTACGTTTGATAACACAATAATCTGCACTCTTATTCTGGCGCAGGCTCTTCTTCCGGAACTTAAAAAACATAAGCTGAATATAATAGCAGAGCATCTTAATATTGAAAATCCAAACCACCACAGAGCAGTTAATGATGCGGAGGTAACCGGTGCAATCTGGGCAGAATTTTTGCGTAAAATGAAAGCATTGGGGATAAAGAATGTATCTGAGATAAACTCAACTTTAGGCGGACAGATTGATATAAGAAAGACCAAAAATTGCTATCACGTGATTATTCTTATAAAGGAATTCAAAGGTATTAAAAATCTTTACAAGATAATAACGGAATCCCATCTTAAATACCTTGGAAGAACACCCAGGATT
>JAUNRD010000241.1 GCA_030535815.1 Clostridia bacterium | reverse complement strand
TTATGAAAAATTTTGCAATTATATGAGAATGAGTCCTATGATAGTTGGAGTTAACCCAACTTTTGGAGAACTCGAAAATTATGAAGAGGGTGCTAACGGGATGGTTTATTGCGAATTAGTCGCAAGTACTCGCAATCTTCTTGGAAAAACAAAAAACACTCGCTTTGGAGCGGTAATACAAGAAGTGGAAGCAGACGGAAATGTAGTATTTAAAGGAGCGGGTCCGCAACTTGTAACACCTTTTACAGGAACAAAAATGTTAAAAACGGTGTTAGGATTTAAAAAGTTATAAGGAGAAGAATTATGTTCTGTTCTAAGTGTGGAAAACAACTTCAAGACGGAGTGCAATTTTGCTCTAATTGTGGAAATGAAGTTAATAAAAACGTTGCACCTCAAATTTCGAAAGAAGTAAAAGTAATGCTTGATCCGTCAGAAGTTATTAATCATAGCGGGGATGGCGGGAAAAAAACAACATCTGGGCACGCGGGTACATATGGATTTATATTAATGATTATAAGTATAGTATTTAGCTTGATTAGTATGTTTGCCATTGGCTCTGATGCGTTTATACCGATTACAATTGGAGGAACCGCATTATTTGTCATAGGTTTCTTAATCAGAATGTTTTGTCCATAATAAAGTTAACACAGGAGCGGCAGATAGTGACCGCTCCGATTTTTTCTTTGTGTTCGTAAAGGTACACCTTTATAAACACATAAAAAGCACGTGTTTTCTTTGTTTGTAAAAGTTTTAAATAAATTTGCGAATATATTCGTAAAACACTTGACATTTACGAACACTTGTGGTATAATATAAACATAATCACAAAGGAGGCTTACAAAAAATGGAAACACGCACATACTATTATGCAAGGGTGTCAAGCAAGGAACAAAACCTTGACAGACAGATTGAGGCTTTTAAGGCTCTTGGAGCAGACGAGCGGGACATTATCACCGACAAAGAAAGTGGCAAGGACTTGAACAGAACAGGCTACACCGCATTAAAAAATGCAATGCTCCGCAAGGGTGATACACTTGTTGTCAAATCCCTTGACCGTCTATCAAGAAACAAAACGGACATTAAAAACGAGTTGCAATTCTTTAAGGACAACGGCATACGTTTGAAAGTCATTGACTTACCTACAACAATGATGGACTTACCACAAGGACAAGAATGGGTTTTTGAAATGGTAAACAATATTTTGATTGAGGTACTCGGCACGATTGCAGAACAGGAAAGAAAAACAATAAAAGCAAGACAGGCGGAAGGCATTGAGGCGGCAAAGAAACACGGCAAGAAATTAGGACGTCCCGCACTTACATATCCCGATAATTGGAAAAAAGTTTATGCGGATTGGAAAGACGGAAAGATAACCGCAAAAACGGCAATGGAATTGACCGAAACCAAAAGAACAAGTTTTTATAAATTAGTAAATAGTATGAAATAAAACAAACAAATTCAAGTGCGTTGTTTTCGTGTGATTAAGATATACAAAGTGCCGATTTTTCGGCACTCAATGGGGTTCAAGAGGCCGGGAGTTCGAGTCTCCCCACTCAGACCAGCCGTAGGTTTATCCTACGGCTTTTTTCTTTTTCGTGGGAGTATTGCACGCTGTCAATCTGCGCGTGGCGCTGATTGGAACCGAGCCCGACCGCGTCCGGGGGACGATGAAGGGAGGGCGCAGGGCTGTGCCGCGGTCGATTTTGTATGAGTGCAGACGAATAAACAAAATCGGGCACCGCAAACGGAAGCGGCTGAATGGGGACGGAGAGGCCGGGAGGTGAGAGTCTCCCCACTCAGACCAGAAAAACGACTTGTCAGTTGACAAGTCGTTTTTCAGTTATATTTGTCTTCGCAAGTTATATTGCTATGCAGTTATATTCGACTTTCGTCGAGTGAGATTGTGCTCAGCACAGTTTATGGGCAAATATAATATCACTGAAACCAAAGGTTTCAATAATACTTTTGATTTATCGAAAATACCACTCCATTGAAAATGGAATAACACTCAAATTATTTCACTTAAAAAGCCGTAGGTTTATCCTACGGCTTTTTTAATTACAGCATAAATTCGTATAAACCCTTTGTTATAACCATTTCACTGTTGGGATGGGACTGAAGGAAGGATGCAGGCATAGACTTCGATTCATCGGCAAGAGAAATTTTTCTTGCGATGCCCCACTGCCAGTCGCAGTAGAGGTAAACCTTTAACACCCTTGCTTTAAGAAGCTGCTTCATACCCAAGGTTATACATCTTCTCGGGAAAATATCAAGAGCTCCTGCAACCTTGTGAAGGCCGTTATTTACAATGGTTTCCCTTGCGATGTTCAAGCATCTTGTTCCGATATTCTTAAACTCCTCATCGGTGATTGCTTCATCCGCCTCGGGAGGCTCGTTAAATGCGATATGTCCGTTGATGCCAACACCTGTCAGGCAGATATCAACCTTGCCGAAGGATTCAATCAATGCATCAATTTCCGCTTCCTTGCCGGGCTCAGGGAAAAGGCGCTGGCTTTCCGGCATAACCAGGTCTGCATCAATTTTGGAATATAAAAGCCTGTCCATAACCGCGCGGAAGGAAAGGTTATTGTCATAGTCAATCCACTTGCCATCCGCCGTAAGGTACTCATCCATATTGATGAACCAGGCGTTTTTAAGGCTGATTTTTTCCTCATTTATCACCTTTGCAAAGGGTGCATACTGCATTATGGGGCCAACGGGAAGAATTATCACTGTCTTTTCTCCCTTGGCGTTGTTTTCCTTAAGCACATCCGCCATTAATCGTGCCATTTCAACGTGCATATCCGTGTCTTTTTCCGCTACTCTGAAAGGAATTTTAGAATTTTTCGCCCATTCTTCCTTACTTATCTTATATATATCCATGTTTTATACCTCCTGATAAAGTCTGAGAGCTTAACGCTCTAAGACTCAACTATTTTTCCGTTAACTATTGTCATTTCGGGATTAAGTTCTGCATCCGCGATGTAAATATCCGCCTTTTTGTCCTCGGCTATTGAGCCGTAGAGCTTATCAACCCCGATCACTCTTGCCGGGGTGATTGATGCCATTTTAACAGCATCAACAAGGGGTATCCCCTCGGCTGTTACATTCTTTATCATAACACCAAGCGGTGTTATACTTCCCGCAAAGCGTGTTCCGTCAAGAAGCCTTGCAACACCTAAATCCACAATGAATTTTGTGGCTTCGGTATCGTTTTCCCTGCCCAAGGTGTAAACCCTTCCGTCTTTCGGCTGACCGCCTGCACGAAGACAGTCGGAAACCAAGACAAGCTTATCCGCGCCCTTCATTTTGTATGCCATTTTAAGAAGCTGGGGTATTATGTGGTGATTGTCGGCAAGAAGCTCCAGCGTAAGTCTGTCGTCCGTCAGACCGATTTCCATAAGACCTGCGCTTCGCTTTCCGTTTTCCACCCTTGCCGTTGACATGGCACAGTACCAATGGGTGCAAAGGCTTAAGCCCGCATCAATGGCAGGGTAGATTTCTTCCTCCTTGCCGTCATCGTGGCCGCCCGCCACAACTACGCCCAGGCTTTTAAGCTCCTTTATCATATCAGCCATTCCGGGAAGCTCCGTCGATACGGTGATTGTCTTTATCACATCGACATTCTTCGATATGAAGTCATAGCCGTCCGCCGGTCTCCTTAAATATTCTTCCTTTTGCGCACCCTTATTCTTAACCGATATAAAGGGCCCCTCAATGTGTGCGCCGAGCACACGGCAGATGGGATTTTCCTTTGCCTTATACCGTCTCGTCATATCGATAAGCTTCAATATATCTTCAACC
>JAUNRD010000240.1 GCA_030535815.1 Clostridia bacterium | reverse complement strand
AATGTATGGTTCCACATTCCGGTAATTAAAAACACCGCCTGCATTAAAATGCTTAATATAAAAGTCACCAAAGCGATATATAATGTTTCCTTTTTTACGGTAGGGTCAATTTTAACCATAAAACATACCTCGCATATAAATTTTACCCATAAAAACCAATCTTCACTTTTTTATAACAAATAAAAGTTTATTGCAAGGGGAAAAAGAAAATAAATTGTTAAATTTGATATTGTTTTTTGCTTTTCCGTGTGCTATATTTAGTTAGGGAGGGATTAGTATGCCGAGAGATGTTATTGTGCTTAAAAGACCTGCATCAAGGGAAAAGGATATGTGGAAGGAAGCACTTCCCATAGGATGCGGAATAACAGGCGGACTTATACTTGGAGCCATTGAAAAAGAGCAGGTTATAATCACGCGCCACGACCTTTGGCACAGGTGGGGGAATATACTTCCCGTCCCCGATATAAGCGACAGCTTTAAGCAGATGCGAAAGAAAATTGATGAAGGGAAATATTTAGATGCCTGTCATATGATGGAAAACGCCCTTCGTGAAAAAGAGTTTTATAAAACAGGAGCTCCGTCGCCGTTTCCTCTTGGCTCGCTGAAGCTTTCCTATGTTACTGACGGTGTTACATTTAAACATTACAGACGGGGGATAGAGCTTGAAAAAGCCCTTGCCTTTGTTTCCTGGACTGATCAGAGAGGATTAAGTAAAAGAGAATATTTTGCATCGAGAGAGTCGGGAATTTTATATACGAGAGTAACTGCGGATTTTGATGCTTCCTATGAAATTGATTTTGATTTTTATGACAATCTTGACGGGATTTCAAAAAATGAAGCAGAAAGAAGACGGGAAAAGCTTACTAAAGAATTCTCTGATAACGGCATATTTTATGCTGCAAACACCGACGGACAGGATTTCGGAGCACTCATTTCGGTGACATCTGAAAGCGGAACGGTAAAGAGAAGCGAAAAAGGAATACTTGTTACGGGCAGGGATTTTACGGTGAAGCTTTTAAGCTTTGCTAAGGTGGACAGGAAAGAAGCTTTCCTGCTGCTTAATGAAAAAATAAATAATTCAAAGGATTTTGACGAAGCACTTAAAGCGCATAGCTTGTTACATAAAGAGCTTTACGGAAGAGTTTCAATTTTCCTGACAGAAGATACTGACGAGAGGATTGATTACACCAACGAAGAGCTTCTTGACGAAGCATACGAGGATGAGGCATCAGACGCCTTTCTTGAAAAAATATGGCGTTTTGGCAGATACCTCTTTATATCTGCTATACACTCCGATGCAAATCCCTTTCCGCTTTACGGACTCTGGCCCGGGGCGAACGATCTTCCGTGGACGGCTCACGTTTGCAATGAAAATGTTCAGTGTATGTACTGGCACACCCTGACGGGGAATTTATCCGAGAGCATAAAAAATCTCATAGACTATTATCATAAGAAAATGCCCGATATGAAAGAAAATGCAAAAAAGCTTTTCGGTTGCCGTGGTATTTTTGTGCCGGTTTACTCATATCCCGAAACCCTGGACGGAAAAGATTATACACCGCCTCATCCGATAGTACCGGTAATTCTTAACTGGATTTCAGGCGCCGCCTGGCTTTCAAAGCATTTTTATGACTATTTTATATACACAAAGGATGAAGTAACTCTTAACGAAAAAATACTTCCTTTTATGATAGAAACAGCTCAGTTCTACGAAGATTATATTACCTATGATAAAAATGGCAGGATGAGAATTTATCCTTCGGTGTCACCTGAAAACTCGCCCGGAAACCTTGTAAAGCTTAATCCGACAGGGGCACTGGGACATCCTTGTCCTGCGGTTGAAAATGCGACAATGGACTTTGCACTTATGAAGGAAGTTATCTGTAACTTGTTAAAGCTGACGGAAAGCGTATATTGCAGGACTATTATTCCAAAGGAAAGCATAGAAAACTGGAAAAAGTTGATTTCAGAAATTCCGGGATACGAAATAAATGAGGACGGAGCGGTAAAAGAGTGGATGTCTCCTGAGCTTTCGGATAATTATGACCACAGACATTTTTCTCATCTTTATCCCGTGTTTCCCGGAACGGAAGTAACGTCGGAAAATAATTTACGCCTTGCAAAGGCCTTCAAAAAAGCAGGGGAAAAAAGAATATCGGGTGCAATGTCAGGCTGGAGCTTTCCGCACCTTGGACTTATTCACACAAGGTTTGGCGAGGGAAACGAAGCTCTTGGGAAAATAATAACCATGGCAAAGGGGATAGTTCTTGATAATTTCTTTACACTTCATAATGACTGGCGCCATATGGGAACGGGGATAAACGTTGACCATATGACTCCCGTGCAGCTTGATGCCTTGATGGGAACGGTTGCGCTTATACAGGATATGCTGTTTCAGTATAATGACGGTGTGCTGAAGATATTCCCCGCTCTTCCGGAAAGAATAAAATTTGCAGAGATCAATGATTTTGTCTTTCCCGAAGGCAAGGTTTCCTTTTCGCTTAAAGATAATAAAGTCAGCGTGAAAATCACAGCAATAAAAGACACTGATATGACAGTTTTGATATTTAAGGAAAAGAAGCTGCTGAAGCTTAAAAAGGATATACCTTTGGATTTTACCGTGATAAATTCATAAAATAAAAAAGCGGATGCGTTTGCATTCGCTTTTTAATTTCAAAAAGTGAAATATAGTACTAAATTCTGTACTGTGGGACGTTGACTTGAATTTTGAATCGTGCTAAAATGAATCTGGGATCAGAGGAAATAAAAAAGATGGCAGACTATTTTTTCCTGCCATCATTAATCATTTTATTTAACAGCTTTTTTCTTGACAGCACCCGGGCTTTTTCCGTAAAACTTCTTAAATGCCCTTGAAAAAACCGATATATCGTTATATCCCACCATATTTCCGGCTTCCGTTACACTTGTTCCTTTGGATAAAAGGTCGTAAGCTTCGGCAAGCCGCTTTTTTAAGCGATATTCCTGCATTGTTGTGCCGACCTGCTCTTTGAATATCTGAGAAAGATAGTTTCTGTTTAAGTTGTGCCTTTTTGCAATTTCATCAATTGAAATATCGTTCATAAAATTATAGTCTAAATAGCGAACCACGGTTTTTACATGGTGGCTTTTTATATCGGATGTTACACTCTGCTTTTCTGAGAACAAAACAGCATACAATTTGTACAGCAATGAAGTAACAAACATTTCTGCTTCAGCAGATTCTTTTACTGCATCAAGCATTTCGAGAAAAAGGGGAGAAGGAAAGTTAAAGATACCGGGAATATAGTCAAAACGGGAGGCAAGCTTTCCCGAAAAACCTACCCATATATATTCCCAGGGATCATTGGGATTCGGGAAATAGGTTACAGATTCATCGGGGCGGATGAGGAAGCAGGAGCCCCCGGATATAAGGTGGGTGCCTGAATTGTCCTTTAAATATCCGCTTCCGGATTTGACATAATGTAATAAGTAGTATATGTTTCTTCTGCGGTTTGGTTCCTTGTCCTTTTTACACACCTCGTGCCCTACCATAACAGGGAAAAGGTCGGTAAGCTTGGGCTTATTTTCACACCAGGCAAGAAACTGATCCGGTACATCTGCTATAAACATATAAAAACCACTTCCTTTCATAACTAACATTATATCAAATTTTAGCTACATATTGCAATGGCAAAAGCTATAAAATTTTGTTATAATTTTAATATATTTGTGCAAATGGACCAAAAGTTGCATGAAAATAAAAAAGAAAGAGGGAAAAAAGTATGAAAAAGTTTTTCAGCTTACTGCTTGCTTTAACAATTATGTTATCTTTAAGCAGTGTCCT
>JAUNRD010000239.1 GCA_030535815.1 Clostridia bacterium | reverse complement strand
CGTTTACTGAAAAGTCCTTATCGGCTAAAAATTCCATAAGCTCGTGCATATAGTTTCCGCTTATGTTGTTACCTGCATAAACTATAATGGGAGCATTTCTCTTTTCTTTCGGAAGAAGATTGGAAAAAGAAGAATTAAGCATTTCAATTGCCGCTCTTGCGCCAAGATATGAACCGCCGATACCTACAACCACAAGTACATCGGAATTTTTCTTTATTTCCTCTGCCGCAACCTTAATTCTTGCAAACTCTTCTTTATCATAGTTTTCGGGAAGGCGCACCCAACCTAAAAAGTCGTCGCCTGCGCCGCCGCCCTGTTCAACCAATTTCTTAGCCTCTGCAATCTGTCCTTTAATTGCATCAAGCTGTCTTTTTTCAATACCTGTTTTGGAATAATCTATTCTTACCATGTCAAATGTCCTTTCTTAAAAGCCTTAGAACAATCCTGTTATTTTACCCGATTCATCCACGTCGATTTTTTCAGCGGCGGGAACCTTGGGAAGTCCCGGCATAGTTAATATATCGCCCGTCAATACAACGATAAAGCCTGCACCTGCAGATACCTTTACGTTCTTAACTGTAACTGTAAAGTTTTCAGGTGCGCCAAGCTTTGTAGGGTCATCCGAGAAGCTGTACTGCGTCTTTGCAATGCAAACGGGAAGGTTAGCAAAACCAAGCTCCGTAAGCTCTGCAATCTGCTTTTTAGCGGCAGGAAGCACGCTGATACCGTCGCCTCCGTAAACCTTTTTAACGATTGCTTCAATTTTGTCTTCGATGGAGCCTGTAAGTTCATATGAGAATGTAAAGTCGCCCTTTTCTTCTTCGCAGAGACGAACAACTTCCTTAGCAAGCTCTTCTCCACCCTTTCCGCCTTCTGCCCATACTGTCGAAAGCACGGTGTTAACGGAAAGCTCGCGGCACTTCTTTATTACGAAGTCAATTTCCGCATCTGTATCTGTGGGGAAACGGTTAACAGCAACCACGCAGGGAAGCTTGTATACGTTTTTGATGTTGGATACGTGACGGAGAAGGTTTGGAATCCCCTTTTCAAGCGCTTCGATGTTTTCTGTTGCAAGCTCTGTCTTTAAGAGACCGCCGTGCATCTTAAGTGCACGTACCGTTGCAACGATAACAACCGCATCGGGCGTCAAGCCTGCCATACGGCACTTTATATCAAGGAATTTTTCTGCACCGAGGTCAGCACCGAAGCCTGCCTCTGTTACGGTGTAGTCGCCCATCTTAAGCGCAAGCTTTGTAGCCATTACGCTGTTACAGCCGTGAGCGATGTTTGCAAAGGGTCCGCCGTGTACAAACGCGGGAGTTCCCTCAAGTGTCTGAACAAGGTTGGGCTTTATGGCGTCCTTTAAAAGTGCTGTCATAGCACCTGCTGCCTTTAAGTCCCCTGCTGTTACGGGCTTATTATCGTAGGTGTAGCCTACGATAATTCTTGAAATTCTTTCCTTAAGGTCTGTGATAGAGGAAGACAGGCAAAGCACAGCCATAATTTCGCTGGCAACGGTGATGTCAAATCCGTCCTCTCTGGGTGTTCCGTTTGCCTTACCGCCCATACCGTCAACGATGAAACGAAGCTGACGGTCGTTCATATCAACGCAGCGCTTCCAGGTTATTCTTCTGGGATCGATTCCGAGAACGTTACCCTGCTGAATGTGGTTATCAAGCATTGCGGCAAGGAGATTGTTTGCCGCACCGATTGCGTGGAAGTCACCTGTAAAATGAAGATTTATATCCTCCATAGGTACAACCTGGGCATAGCCGCCGCCTGCCGCACCGCCCTTAACGCCGAATACGGGACCCAAGGAGGGTTCACGAAGAGCAACGGTTACGTCCTTTCCTATTCTTGAAAGTCCGTCAGCAAGGCCGATGGTTGTGGTGGTTTTACCCTCTCCCGCAGGGGTGGGTGTAATTGCGGTAACCAAAATAAGCTTACCGTCTTTCTTATCCGTCTCGTTTATTAAAGCGGGATCGATTTTTGCCTTATAACGGCCATAGGTTTCAAGATATTTCTCATCAACGTGAGCTTTTTCTGCAATTTTTGTAATATGCTGCATTTGGCAGCTCTGAGCTATTTCTATATCGGATTTATATTCCACGAAAATACCTCCTTACTTGAAGTAGCGTACAGCCGCTTCAAACATCTTAATATCATAATTGCCGGGAACGTTCTTGTAAAGACCGTTTCCGATTCTTTCGCTGTGTCCCATCTTACCGATTACTCTTCCGTCGGGTGATGTGATACCCTCGATGGCGCATACGGAGTTATTGGGATTGAAGTGAATATCGTCTGTTGCACAGCCTGCAAGGTCAACATACTGTGTTGCAATCTGTCCGTTTTTCGCAAGCTCTGAAACAAGTTCTTCGCTTGCAAGGAATCTTCCTTCGCCGTGGGAAATCGGAACATTATATACCTCACCCACATTTGTGAATGCAAGCCAGGGAGATTTATTTGATGCAATTCTTGTTCTCACAATTCTTGACTGATGGCGTGCAATTGTGTTGAATGTAAGTGTGGGACAGTTTTCATCGGTATCAATAATCTTACCGTAGGGCACCAGACCAAGCTTTATAAGTGCCTGGAAGCCGTTACAGATACCTGCCATAAGACCGTCGCGTTTTTCAAGAAGGTTTGTAACCTCTTCCTTTACGATTGCATTTCTGAAGAACGCAGTAATAAACTTACCGCTTCCGTCAGGCTCGTCACCACCGGAGAAACCGCCGGGAATGAAGATGATCTGTGCTTCCTTTGTCTTTTCGGCAAAGTATTCCGTACTTCTCTTTATTCCGTCTGCTGTAAGGTTATTGATTACGATAATTTCAGGTTCTGCCCCTGCATCTCTGAGTGCCTTTGCGGTATCAAATTCGCAGTTTGTTCCGGGGAACGCAGGAATTAATACCTTAGGCTTTGCACACTTAAATGCAGTAGTGTATCTCTCGGTTGCGGAAAATTCATAATTTTCGTATTTCTTACCTTCTGTGGGAATGTTACAGCTGAATACAGGCTCAAGCTTTTCTTCGTAAAGCTTTAAGATTTCGCTTGTATTAACAGCTTCACCTCCGAAAGTAATAGCTCCGTCGCAAGTTACGAAACCAATGGTATTATCCATATAGGAATCGTCATTTACTTCGACAACGAAGGATCCGTAGGAATATCCGAAAATATCGGAAAGTGAAATTCCGTCTTCAAACTTAAAGCCAAAGCCGTTACCAAAGCCCATTTTCATTATGGCTTCTGCAACGCCGCCGAAGCAAGGAGTATAAACTGCTACGGCCTTGCCGGTTCTTACAAGCTCTGTAACCTTATTAAAGGTAGAAATGAGAGATTCGGTCTTAGGAAGATTATTCTCATCAAGTTCCGCCTTTAAGTGAATAACTCTGTTACCCGATGCCTTGAATTCGGGAGAAACTATGTCCCCTACCTTTGCGGTTGTAACTGCAAAGGAAACAAGTGTGGGAGGAACATCCAAATTTTCAAAGCTTCCGCTCATAGAGTCCTTACCGCCAATTGCACCAATTTTTAATTCCTTCTGTGCCTTAAATGCACCAAGAAGTGCGGATAATGGCTGACCCCAGCGCTTTTTATCCTTACCGAGTCTCGGGAAGTATTCCTGGAAAGTAAGATATACATCATCGAAAGACGCACCTGATGCAATTAACTTACACACAGATTCGATAACCGCAAGATAAGCACCGTGATAGGGACTCTTTTCGGTTATGAAGGGGTTATATCCCCAGGCCATAAGAGAGCAGTCGTCGGTGTGCTTTTTCTCAACAGAAATTTTCTGCACCATTGCCTGAGCAGGTGTAAGCTGGTTTT
>JAUNRD010000238.1 GCA_030535815.1 Clostridia bacterium | reverse complement strand
CATATTCACGATGTTGTTAGGCGTCATGTCATTATCCCCGCAAGGTGAAAGTGCCGAATGAATGTGTAAATCGTAGTATAGCTTCATATGCCGTATTCCGCAAGTTTTTTAGCAATATCATAGGCTGAAAGCTCAGATTCAAGAATAATTATTTCTTCGGCCTCAGCCTTTGCCTTTACAGTTTCGTCAATATGAAATCCGTCGGCAACAATTACGCACGCCGCTTCCTTCAATGATGCTACAGCAACAACATTTATATTTGTCTGAATTGTAATCCAGGCATTATCTACATCCACCTTCGCCATAGCAAGGCTTAAAAGGTCTCCGATATAACACCCTTCCACTTCTCTGTCCGGGGCTTCTTCCCCGCTTCCGTAAACAAAGCCTGCTTTTTCTGCCAGTTCAGATACTTTCATATAACTCACCCTTCTAAAAATTATTCTTCCGGATCAGAATCCGGTCTGTGTTCTTTTCCTTCAAGCTCTACCATCTGCCGTGTAAGCTCTCTCACTCTTTCGCGCAGCAGGAACACGCAATCCGTCTCAACAGCATAGCCACGCACAATATCTTCCGCCAGAGCTCGGCACGTAGGCGAACCGCAGGAACCACAATCAAGCTTAGGAAACTGTTCGTAAAGAGCTTCGAGCCTTATTGCTTTTTTCATAGCTTCCATTCTGTCAGAATCAAGATTCATTACAGGTCTGTAAATTATGGGCCTGTCCCAGAACAGTTCCGCATCTTTCGATATAAGATCAACGTCATCGTTTTCCACATGGCAAAGTCTTTTTATTCTGGAAGAAGCCACAAAGGGATTTTCCATAACAAGAGGTCCTCCCACACAGCCTCCGTCACAGGCAAGCACCTCAACAAACTCTATGTCAGAAAGCTTATCATCATCTATGTCTGCGAGGACTTTTATAACATTTTGAATTCCGCTTACGGCAATATGCTTTTTCGCTCCGGAAGACTCCGCCTCTCCTCCGGTTGTAGCCCAGAGAACTCCGGATCTTCCGGCAGACGATAAAGGCTTTATTTCTTCGACTTTACCGAATCCATGCTGAGCCATCACGAGAACAACATCTTTAATCGAAAGAACTCCGTCAACTTCAGTGTGACCATTTTCAGCATCATCATAAACCGCCGTCATCTTAGCAGCACAGGGACTTATGAAAAATATTCCGATTTCAGATGGTTTGAGTCCTGTTTTTTCAGTGGCCAGCCGCCTTGCTTCAGCAGCTGATATTTCCATAGGTGACTTAAGGGGAATTATATTGCCGATAAGGCCGGGAAACATAATTGCAATAAGCTTCATAACAGCGGGACAAGCCGATGAAATAGTCGGTTTTAATAGTTCACCGGAATCAAGAAGCTCCTTTGTTTTTTTACTTACGGCCTGAGCACCGGCAGCCACTTCAAACACATCGTCGAATCCCAGTTTCAATACCGCCGTAAGTATCTCGTCAATGCTCTCCGCTTTAGAAAACTGACCATAAAAAGCAGGAGCAATGAGTGCCACATTATATTTGAATTTTTCAAGCTCGGAAAGGCTGCTTGTATATGCTTTTTTAGCATGATAAGGACATTTCCTTATACATTCGCCGCAATCTATACATCTGTCCTTTAACACCTTTGCCTTTTTGCCTTGCACTCTTATAGCCTGAGTCGGGCAGGATTTAAGGCAGTTAGTACAGCCCTGGCACGATTCTCTTTCCAGCCTGACCGAATGCCAGTATTTATCCATAAGAACACCAATTCCCTTCGTTTTTATTCGTTATCCGGGTAAAAGGTAAGAGTCAGGGTTGTTCCCACTCCTATTTTTGTATCTATGTCCATCTCATCAGAATATTTTTTCATATTCGGTATTCCCATGCCGGCACCAAAACCAAGTTCTCTTATCCGGCTTGTTGCCGTGGAATAGCCTTCCTGCATGGCAAGAGATATGTCTTTTATTCCCGGTCCTGTATCTGCCATCACAATGGTGATTTTATCAGGATCAATATACGCGTCAATTGTTCCGCCGTTGGCGTGAATTACCATGTTTATCTCACCTTCATACATTGCTATTGCAACGCGACGTATGGTTTCCGGTGAAAATCCCATACTGCGGAGTATCTTTTTAACACTACTGGAGGTTTCTCCTGCCCGTGTGAAATCACTGCCGTCTACCACATAATGATATTTCATCAGAGCATCCATATCCTTACCCCCTCTTTTTTCCCGTGAGGCCCTTAGAGTAAAGCTCTCCGCACGCAATATATAACGGGAGCTCCGTTGTCATAATTACCATATCCTTCATCTTCGCCATTTCAATAATGTTTTCGTCAGGATCTTTACCACGGACAAAAACAATGGCGCTGATATCCATCATTTCTGCAGTCCTTACAACCTGTGGGTTCATAAGTCCGGTTAAAAGCAACGCTCTGTCCTTTACAAAAGCCAATACATCGCTCATAAGGTCACAGCCGCAGGCAGAGGATACTTCTATATCAAGAGCATCCTCCCCGGTAAGCACCTTAGCCCCTAAAATTTCAACAACTTCCGACAGTTTCATTTTATCAATCCTTTCTTTTAGAAAGTTTTATCAAACACATATTATTTTACCATAAGAAAAGCCTTTTTGCAACTGTTTTTTGTGCATTTTATTCAATCATTATGCAGTAACAGCCTAAATGATATATGCATATTATGTAATCGGGGATAAAATCCCCAAAATTTAGCAAGGAGAGTTTTTATGAAAACAGAACATTTCATGTACGGTATGACTCCCTACATGTCAAATATGCAATGTGACATTCCATATACGGCAGATGCTCTCTACGGTGCAAAGCTCGCATACAGTTATGTTCCTTACCAGCGCGGAGGAGCAATGTATACCGAATGCGAAGCACTAAAGGAAGGCACAGTATTTCCTTCTCTCAATAAACCTTTAGGAGTATACGGTTTTGAGTTCTGCTCCGTATCAGATGAGGAGGCAAATTAATGGAAAATTCGTTAAAAGAAAAGCTTGCAAAGCTTCAGGAAATCGATTTTGTACTTGCGGATATAAAGCTTTATCTAGACACGCATCCCTGTGATACGGCTATGCTAATGAAATATTGTATGTATGCACAGAAATCAATAATGCTCAGAAATGAAATAGAAACAAGATACCGTTACCCCTTGACCGCAAAAGCAGCGGCAGCATTCGGTCCCAAATTCGGATGGATTAATTCCCCCTGCCCCTGGTGCGGCAAGGCTCCGAAATCCATTGATGCGACATTTAATCCCTGCCAGGCAGGTTCCATGGAAAACGAATGTACTTGCACCTGTGAGTGCGAAAACGAAACGGAGGTATGCAATTAATGTGGTATTATGAAAAGAAACTCCAGAAGCCCATCTCTATAAAACACACAAATCCCGAACTTGCCAAAGTTATAATAAGCCAATATGGCGGAACATTCCAAAATGTTCGAGCGACCTATCTAACGCCTCCAAAATACGCATTTTAGAGACTTTCCGCCTTCTCCTCCTTTAATGATTTCTTTAAAAATTGTCCTTGCCATGTTGTTCTTTTCTACATTACTTACATCAGCATCTTTCAAAATCTCGGTCAATCTGCGAAGCTCTTTCTTGTCAATTGGAAGTTCCTCTTCAGGCTCATCTTCTCCGGCTGTTTCGAGCATTTCTTTTAACTTTTCTATCTCATTGAGGATAGATTTTTTATTTTCCTTATACTCTTCAAGAGTGTCAACACCATCTTCATAAGCAATCCTTACTCGTTCCAAACGAATTTCAAGCCTTTGAATCTGTGCAGATATTATCCTATTGTCATCATTGATATTTACTTTCTGGGCAGAAT
>JAUNRD010000237.1:2740-3848 GCA_030535815.1 Clostridia bacterium | reverse complement strand
TAAGCGTCTTTCTTTCAAAAGTCAATGAGGAAAGCGAAAAAGAAATTTTTTTGTCAGAGGATATAATTTTGGGGGAGATTTTCTATGAATAAATACTTTGTGCCTGATATAACGGTTGAGTCCATCGACGATTTATCCGGAGAATTTTTTAAGGAAAAGGGGATAAAGGCGGTATTTCTTGACATTGATAACACGCTTGTTACGCCTAAAACCAGGAAGCCTGATGAGCGGGCAAGCGCTTTCCTTAAATCTCTTAAAGAAGCCGGAATTTCCGTGTGCCTTGTGTCGAATAATAAAAAGGAAAGGGTCGATGAATTCAACGATGGAGGCTATTTATCCATTCACAGAGCAGGAAAGCCCTTTACCTATTCCTACAGGAGAATGCTTAAGAAATTGGGAATTGAGAAAAAGAATGCTGCCGCCGTGGGAGACCAGTTTTACAGCGACATTTATGCAGGCAGACGTCTTGGTGTTTTAACCGTTTATGTAAAACCTATAGAAATAGGAAACGAAGGACCTTTCGTTCACTTCAAAAGACAGCTTGAAAAGCGCATAATAAAGAAGCTTGGTCTGTAAAGCGGGTATTTATTATAAAAAATGTATAAGTTTTAGCTTCCGTAAGTGTTCATGTTGATGAAAAACGACAATTGAAACGAAAGACAAAAAGTTGTATAATGATATAAAATCTACTATTCTGCACGAGAGAGGGTTTACCATGTATTCTAAAGAAGTAACAATAAAGAATCAGGTTGGGCTTCATGCAAGACCGGCAACATACTTTATCCAGAAAGCAAATGAATTTAAAGAAGAAATAAAGGTTACCAAAGATGAGCGTGAAGTTAACGGAAAGAGCCTGCTCGGAGTGCTTTCTCTCGGTATTACCAGAGGTTCTTCGATTAAGATTTCTGCAATCGGAGAAAATGAAGAGGCTGCTGTAGAAGCGCTTGTAGCACTGGTTGAATCAAATTTTGAATGATAAAAAGGTGACCTTGACGGGTCACCTTTTTTATTCTCAGGATAATATAAAGGAAGGGGGATGTTTATGACACTTAAGGAGAAGCTTTTTAATCTGCCGGATAAGCCCGGTGTTTACCTTATGAAAAACAGC
>JAUNRD010000237.1:0-2730 GCA_030535815.1 Clostridia bacterium | reverse complement strand
CTATGTAGGCAAAGCAAAAATTCTTAAAAACCGTGTTCGTCAGTATTTCCATGAGAGTGCCAACCATACGCCTAAGGTGTTGGCTATGGTCAGAAATATTGCGGATTTTGAATTTATAATTACCGCAACAGAGCGGGAGGCATTTGTTCTTGAATGTAACCTCATAAAGGAATACCGACCGCATTATAACATCCTTCTTAAGGACGATAAAACCTATCCGTTTATAAAGATAACAAACGAGGAATATCCCAAGATTTTATTTACCCGAAAAACTGAAAATGACGGGGCAGAATATTTCGGCCCCTACACAAGTTCCTATTTCTGCCGTGAAATGATTGAGCTTACTCACAGAATTTTTAAGATTCCCATGTGCAAAAAACGCTTTCCTGCGGATTTCGGAAAAAGCCGCCCCTGCCTTTATCATTCGATGGGGCGCTGTATGGGCGTTTGCACCGGGACTGTAAGCAGTGAAGAATATAAAAAGGCGATTAAAGATGCATCCCTTTTTATAAGAGGAAAACATAAAAGCCTTATTGAACGCCTGACAGAGGAAATGAACGAGGCTGCCGAAAAGCTTCATTTTGAAAGGGCGGCATCATTACGTGATAAGATAAATTCCATACGCTATGTGGCGGAGCGTCAGAATGTTACCATATTAAAAAATGCCGATGCGGATATTTTCGCCTTTGCCGCAAGGGACAACGATGTTGCCTTTGAGGTTATGTATATAAGAGAAGGGAAGATGACCGGTCGCGACAGCTTCTATTTTGAGGGAGCGTCGGGAATAGACGATGCCCTTTTAATGGAAGATTTCTTAAGCCAGTATTATGCAAAGGAAAATGCCTATATTCCGAAGCTTGTAATTCTTGCTTCTGATACGGTGGACGGAGAACTTATATCAGAGCTTCTCACAGAGGCAAGGGGCGTTAATGTTGAGGTCAGAAAAGCTGTCCGCGGCAAATATAAAGAGCTTGCATTGATGGCTTTAAAAAATGCGGAAAAAACACTTTCAGACAAGAGGGAAGAAGTGGAAAAATACCGCCTCAAGAAAAACGCCGCAAAGGAGCTTGGGGAGTTAATCGGCCTTCCTTCCGTTCCTTCAAGAATCGAGGCATACGATATATCCCATAATGCAGGAAGCGAAGCTGTGGGAGCCATGGTCACCTTTGTGGACGGTAAATATTCTAAAAAGGATAACCGATATTTCAAGATAAAAAGCGGTGCAGGCGGTGACGATTATGCTTCCCTCAGAGAGGTGCTGGAACGGAGGTTTGCCCATTGTCTTTCGGAATATGAAAAGCTTTCAAAGGGTGAAATGGACGAAGATGATGCAAAATTCGCCCTTCTTCCTGACCTTATATTAATGGACGGCGGAGCGGGACAGCTGAAAATCGCCCTTGAGGTAATGGATGAAATGGGGCTTACCATTCCTGTATTCGGAATGGTAAAAGATGATAAGCACAGAACCCGCGGCCTTGTAGCAAAGGATGGAGAAATCGGAATAAATCCCACAAGCGCAGCCTTTCGCCTTATTACGGCGATTCAGGACGAGGTGCATCGTATAGCTATAGGCTATCATCATAAGCTGTCGGGAAAAAAGATGGTGAAAAGCCCGCTTCTTTCACTTAAGGGAGTGGGAAAAGCTACCTATGAAAAGCTTATGAAGGAGTTCAAAACTCTTTCTAAAGTGAAATCGGCAACACTTGATGAGCTTGTAAAAGTTGTAGGGAAAACTGCGGGCGAAAGTATCTATGCTTATTATAATAAGGAAGGTAAAGATGCATAAGTTTATTGTAGGAGAAAAGGATTTTAAGGATTTCATCCAGGCTTTGAGGAATGCGCTTCCGGGAAAAGCTATGGTCCTGCCATAAGGAACTATTATCTTATCCATTATGTGGAAAAGGGGGAGGGAATGTTTAAAAACGAATCCGGAGAATACAAAGTCTCTGAAGGAGAAGCGTTTTTAATACGCCCCGGTGAAGTTACTTATTACGAAGCCGATAAAGAAAAGCCATGGAGTTATGTGTGGATTGGATTTACCGGTGCTTTGGCGGAAAAATTTCACGGATTACCGGATATCATAAGACCGGACGGAAGCATTTTCGGGGAGATTAAAAGCCTCAATTCTGCTATGATAGAGGAAAGGCTTTGCGCTCTTACTTTCAGGCTTTACTGCAATCTTTTTGAAGATAAAACGGAGCCTGATTATATAAGTAAGGTGATAGGTTATATCAATTCTGAGTATGCAGGAGATATAAAAATCAATAATATAGCAGAAAGTCTTAAGCTTAACAGAAAGTATCTTGCGAGAATTTTCAAAGAGCGGTGCGGTGTAAGTATGAAGGAATATCTTATAAGAAAAAGACTCACCGAAGGAAAGGCGCTCCTTGAAAAGGGGTATACCGTGACAGAGGCTTCGTTGCTTTCGGGATATTCGGACGCCTTTGCTTTTTCAAAGGCTTTTAAGGCGTTTTTCGGTAAATCGCCTAAAACATTAAAAAAAGCCGGGAAATAATAAGTTAAAATTATTTAAAAAAAGACTTGCTTTTTAAAGGAATGTATGCTACAATATATTTTGCTTAAAAATACAAAGGTGAAAATCCAACCGTTCAGGAGGCTCATCTTGACCAGATGTATTAAATACAAGCTTTGGAGGTGAATATAATGCCCAACATTAAATCTGCGAAGAAGAGAGTTCTTATCACAAAGAAGAAAACTTTAAGAAATCAG
>JAUNRD010000013.1 GCA_030535815.1 Clostridia bacterium | reverse complement strand
GCTAAAGAAAAAGTTGAAGAAGTTAAAGAAGTTGTAGAAGAAATCAAAGACAAGCTTGCTCCCAAAAAATCCAAAAAGGGACTTATTGCAGGAATAATAACATTATGCATCGCTATAGTAGCTGCAATATTGCTTGTTTTAACCTTCAACTCCGGAAGTTCTACTACCGAAGGAACCGGCAACCTTTATGCTCAGGGCTTTGCAACGATAAAGGACGGCACTATTTACCATGTTAATTTCGTTGACTACAAAATGTATAAGACCGACCTTAAAACCGGCGAAAGCACCCTCGCAAACGATACAGACTTTGCAGTATACATTAACAACTACAAAAACGACATCTACTATCTCGGATATACATTTACAGAAGATTCTCCTGAAACCGTTTATACCTACAAAAAATATGTTGACGGAGTAAATGATGTAGAACTGTTTTCAGATGTTATAGCTTCTCCTCAGATTTCAGACGGCTATATTTACTACCTCAAAACATACGAGGATTTATATTCCGGAAACTCCAGCCGCATATACAGAGCTAAACTCCAGGAGGGTTCAACTCCCGAGCTTTTCTGTGATGTATTATGTTCGTCTTTCTTAATAGACGGTGAAACCCTTTATTACACCGACGGATTAAATACAGCATTTATGAAAGTTCCCATGGAGAATGCGTATAAAGCAGTTACCGAAACTCCCCTTGCAGACGGACAGACACGTTCCTCCGAAGAAATCGGCGCAGAAGTGGTTATTTCATCAGTTATCGTGGCCTGCCCCACTATTATTGACAATTCTCTTTTCTATATTGACGCGCTCAACCAGTATGAGCTTCGTCAGTTTGACCTCACCACCGGAGAGGACAAGTCTTTCAACACCGGACTTTACGCAACTGCAATCAACATATACGGCAACAGAATTTACTTCCACAACGCAACAGACTATTGTATATATAGCATGAATTTTGACGGAAGTGACATAACCAAAATAACAGCTCCCAATTACGGTATCTCCGCAATCTCTCACGATAAGTTTATGTCTATGGAATTTAATCCGGACGGAACTCAGTACATCGGTGTATGTGACCTTGACGGAAACAAAATATTTGATATAACCTTCACTGAACAGTACGAAGAGCTTTTCTCCCTCTACGAAGAAGAACTCCCGGAAGATACCGAATCTTCCACAGAAGCTTCAAACGAAGAGCCTGCTGATGAAACAGCAGAAGAACCAGTTTCCGAGGAAACTTCGGAAGCTCCTGCAGAAAACATTGAAGAGCCTGTGGCAGAAGAACCCGAGGTTCTCCCCGAAGAATCCATCGAAACTACAGTTGATATGGAAGAATAAGAATAAAAAAATAAACCGCCCGTTGGCGGTTTATTTTTTTATCAGAGGTTTCTGAAATTCTTCAGTCTGTGGAATGTTGAATAGTTTGCATTGTGATAGTCATTTGCACCGTTTATTGATGTTCTTGAAAGATAGATAAGATCATCTCCGTCAAAATCAAAGTCCACATACTGAAAGCCTACTTTTGAAGGATCATCATTCCGGTAGTCAAGCAGGTCAGCGGTGATTTCCCAGTTATCGAGGTCACTCGAAGATAAAAGCGCCAGATAGTTTCTTGCCCTTAGCTCATTTTCATCATATATTATGCTGGCAAGACTATAATACTTTCCGCTTACTTTGTCTCTCTTTATGATAAACTTTGATCGGTTGCCGGGGAATTTGATTACTCTGTCAAATTCCACCGGCGCATCAGGATCATTTTCATTTACCTTATAGCGCATAATAAGTCCGTATTTAGGCTCGGAAGTTTCCATAAGCTCATAGCGCATAATTTCGGCAAGCTTACCGTCGGGAGTTTCCACGATGTTTCCTTCCAGTACACCGCCGTTTACGCCTTTAGCCACACCTTCCCATTCTTCGCTTATGGGACAGGGCTCAGATATGGACCAGTTTTCAGAAACAAGCAAATCATCGTCCACCTTACAGCTTATGATCATAGGAGAATGACGGTAAGGAATAAATGACCAGGCACCCCAGTCGCAGGTAAGATATATTCTGCCGTTATGAATAACCGTTGTCATCGGGGCCTTCTGTGTTCCTGCTCCCGTCGGATCTGATGAGCCCCGGAGCAACACCGTGGGTGTTCCCCAGGTTTTTCCGCCGTCTGTTGATTTTCCTATTAATAAATCTCCGTATTCAGTGGAGGATGCCATCATATAAACGTCCCCGTTGTGGTAAAAAAGCTCACCCCAGTAGCAAGGCATAAGTTCAGAATAGTGATACCAGGTTTCACCCTTGTCATCAGAACGGAAAATAAGGGTTAAGTTCTGGGGCTGTCCCGGTGCAAACAAGTCCATTGATGCAAGATAGTATCCGTCGGGATGCACAAGCAGAGAAGGAGAGCATAAATACCTTCCCGAAAAGCTGTATGCTCTGTCCTCGGGATGAAGGTAATTAACAACTGTTCCAACACTCTTTCCGCATCTTGCAAGGCGGATACGGCTCTTATTTTCGCCTGAGGTTACATAAAATTCATAGTCAGTTTCCGTTTTAAGGTTTTCTATATCAAAGTATGTTTCGTTTGTTTCGCCAAGCTTTGTAAAGTCTTCCACACTCATTTCACGACAGTAAACCGTGTAGGGGGCTACTGCGGGAAACCATTCAAAATGAATGGAATTTTCATGCGGGACAACTCTTGAAACATAAGGACATCCCGATTCGAATAAAAACGGTTTGTAGGGAGAATAGCTCCAGGTATTTATCCCTTTCATAGTTTTCCTCCTTAAAGTTTATCTATATATGCTTTGCAAAGCGCTCTCATCTGAGAAACGCAGTCTTTTACATAATCGGTCATTTCGCTGTCCTTGCGGTTTCTTGCCGTAAGGGTTGTGGTAAGTCCCTCAAGGCACATATGATATTTAGCGGTGAGAGGATAAGGAAGTCCGTTTTCCGTAAAGCCGCAGGTGCCGATTAAATTCTGGATTTCTTCAGCCCTTTCAGGCTTATTTTTATAATTTTCGCAAAGCCAGGAATAAAGTTCCGGATGGAAGTTTGCCATTATTCCGCAGTAGCCGGCACCGCCGTCCTTAAGACTCTGAAGCAGAGTCTGACAGTTGGCATTAAGCAAATTAAAGCTTGTGCCCTTTAGTATATCAAGTCTTTCTTTAATTAAAGCAGCATCGCAGCAGGTATCCTTCATATAATAAAATCTGCCCGTTTCAATGCACCACTTAAGGATTTTTGGTGTAACAAGTCTTTTATAAGGATGGGGACACTCATAAAGCCCTAAATTAACATCGGAAGGAAGCCTGGATAAAAGTTCTTCCGCATTTTTAATCCACACATCGTCGCCCTCATTATTAAGGTCAAGACGATTGGTTATTAAAATAAGTGCATCCGTTCCCGATTCTATTACCTTATTTAATTCATATGCCTGATCTTCAATTGAATCGGCTACGTGACCGGAGGATACTATTGTAAACTCCTTTCCGCTTTTCTTTTTAAGTTCCTGAGCTTTAGCGTAAACTCTTCTGTTAAGCTCCGCCCTCTCTTCAACCGAAAGATAGAATATTTCGCTGGACTGACAAATTGCAAAAATTCCCGCACAGCCCTTTTCAAAGTACCATTCAACATATTTTTCCGCCAGGTCGTAGTCAACGCTTCCATCAGATTTGTATGGTGTTATCATTGTAGGATATGCGCCGAATCTGTATTCCATAATATCTCTCCTTTTCATTTCTATAAATCCATAATACTACATATTCTTAGTTTTTCAATATTAAAACAAGACATTTTTTTATCAAAATCAGACATTAATTATGTTGACTTGACCGGAGTTTTGTTGTAAAATGTAATTAATTGTAACAAGGAGGTAGGTTTATGTCCCCGGCAAACTATCCGGAATCTTTAAGGCAAAGACTTAACAGAATGTATATTCCCGACATAACCGAACCTTACCACATAAAAATCCACTGGATGAGGGCGGTTATACCTAAAGAAGAGACGGTCTTTATCAGCAAAGATTCACACATACATACTTTTTTTGAGCTTCATATAATGACGGAAGGTTTTTTTGAGTACCGCTTTCCGGACGGAAAAACTCTTACACTGTCAAAAGATAACGCCCTTTTAATTCCGCCAAAGGAATCTCACACAATATCCTCTTTTCTTGACAGTTCAAATAAAATTACAATAAGCTTTTCTCCGGATAAGGATTCTCCCTTATATAGGGCTCTTAAAAAATTCGGTATTGACACCCTTCACGTTAACGAAAAGATTTATTCCATAATAAATTCGATTTTTGAGGAGTGTGAAATAAACACCACAGTCTCTCCCTATGTAATAAGAAACAAAATTTTTGAAGTTCTCATAGAATTTGCCCGTATAGCAAGTCTTCCCGGTGCAATTCCCAGAAGCGATGCAATAATTGAAGACAGGCGTGTTACAGCTGCAAAGCTTTATATCAGAAATAACTCTAACCGCCTCATAACGCTCAATGAAATCGCCACACATTGTGGCGTTTCTGCAAAGCAGATGGACAGAATTTTCTTATCCTGTCAGGGATGCCATCTTTCCGAATATATAAAATACGCAAGACTTTCCGAAGCAGAAAAGCTTTTGCTGGAAACCAGGATGCCCATAAAGGAAATAAGTGAAAAGCTGGGCTTTTCCAATGTTTATAATTTTACAAGCTTTTTTAAAAAAAGAGCCGGCATAACCCCTGCAGCATACCGCAATACCGATATAGTGAAGGAGAAATAAATATGCCCAGATATCACATTCTTTATAACCCGAAAGCTGCCAGCGGAGAGGGGATGAATAAGGCCAAGGCATTGAAAAATATACTTACAGACGGCGAGCTTTTATTCCACAACATAACAGATATCAATATTTCAGATTTCATCGCCTCAACCAAACCCGATGAAAAAATAGTTGTTTCCGGTGGGGACGGAACAATAAGCCGCTTTGTTGACGAAATTTACGAAGATATTCCTGAAAGAGAGCTTTTTTACCACGCATCGGGAAGCGGAAACGATTTTGCAAAGGATATCGGTCTTGAAAAAAACGTCATAACACCCCTTTTACCCTATCTTAAAAATCTTCCCACTGTATTTGTAAAAGGAATAAAGCATAAGTTCATAAACGGTATCGGCTACGGAATTGACGGTTATTGCTGCGAAGAGGGAGAAAAGCTTCGGGAAAAGGGCAAAAAAATAAATTATACCGCAATTGCAATAAAAGGACTATTGTTTTTCTTCAAGCGCACAAAAGCAACCATTACGATAGATGGTGTCACCAAAAACTATAAAAATGTATGGATGATACCCACCATGTTCGGTCGCTATTACGGCGGCGGGATGATGGCTTGCCCCCTGCAGACAAGAGAAAACGAGGACAGCTCTTTATCTGTTATGGCAGTACATTCAAAAAGCAAACTCAAATTGCTATATATATTCCCCAAAATTTTCACCGGTAAACATATAAAATACAAAAGCGTTGCGGAAACTTTGACCGGACATGAAATAACAGTGTCATTTGACAGACCCACTGCACTCCAGATCGACGGAGAGGCTGTCACAAATGTTCTTTCGTATACGGTTAAGTCAGCAAAAATTCTTAATGAAGAAAAAAACAAATTAAAGGAGACTGTATAATGTTTGGAAGAATCAATGCAAAGGAATACGGTTTTGTTGGCGATGGTGTCACCAAAAACGATGCCGTAATGAAGAAGTATATTGAAAACGACTATACCACCCCCATCTTTTTCCCTACGGGAATTTATGTGTTCTCAGAAAGCTTTAATTTCCCCGACCAGTGCTATATTGAGCTTGAGGCAAATGCCGAGCTTAAGTTGGACGGCGACGAAATTCAGGATTATTTCATAACGCTCCGTCGTGGCAGAACAGGCGGAGGATATACCTTCAATTCCTTTATCAGGGGCGGATTCATAAATGCCAATAACAAGGCTCGAAACGGCATCGGAGTTTACAAGACAAGGCACTGCGTTTTCGAGAATTTCATATTAAAAAACGTGCTTGAAAAAGGAATTGTAACCCGCACAGAGAAAATCCCCGATGGGCACGCTTTTTTCAGAAACATACTGGTTGAAAACGATTTTGGCTTAAAAGGAACCATCGGCATCTTTGACAATGCATTTGATACACATTTTGAGGAAGTAGAAGTTGTAAACTTTGAAACAGGCTTTTACACAATCTGCGGAAGATTCTGTCGCTGCTCTGCATGGCTTCGAGATAATTCCATAGTAGAAAATTCCACTTTTGCCTTCATCGACGGCTATGACATCATATTTGAATCACCTGCCGTTGATACTTACCGCTACGGTTTTAAGATTGATCGTCCAGGCTATAGCGTGGGGATATCAAATATGCTCTGGATTACAAACGGAGGAGTTTATACAAAGGAGCTTCGTGACAAGTTTGATGCTACAATTTTCAATGCATCAAGCGACGAATGTATTTACAACGTATGCGGACTTAAAATCAATCACGAGGAAAACTTAAGTTTTTCCAACATTCCTCTTCCTTCATCATCTTTCCTTAATCTCCGCTATCCCAAAACCTTTAACCCTCATGAAGAATATAAATATTTCAGAGATGATACAGAGCTTTTGAAAAAACATTGAATATTTACTCCCAAAAAGGGTATGTTTCCTTTCGGAAACATACCCTTTTTTATGCTCATTTTTCAATTATAACCCTGCGGATGTTTTCGTCCCAGGTAACCTTCATACCCAGATTTTCGGAAACAAATCTTACAGGTATCATAGTTGAATTATTAATAATCTCGGGAGCTGTTAAAAGCGTCTTTTCTTCACCGTTTACATACGCCGTAACCGAATCAATGTAAAGTTCTATCTTTATTCCGTCCTTTTCAGCTATGGCGCATCGCTTATCCCCGTCCCAGGTTACCTCTGCCCCCAGTGCTTCAAGTATTGCGCGGAAGCCCACAAGGGTTGTACCGTTTTTAATAACGGGATCGGTGTTAAAGAAAAGCTCTCTACCGTCAAGAGTAACGCTTATTCTGTTAGGATTTCTGCCGGGGTGGTTGCCTCCTCCCATACCCTCGGGGCGTTCAGGTCTCTCCATTCCTTCAGGCTTGTCTCCGCCGGGGAAGCGACCTCCTCCCATTCCTTCGTGACGGCCTCCGCCCATACCTCCTGCTGTGCCGACGGAGGTGAGATTGCCTTCTACAGTGAAGGTTGCCTCTTCATTTCCACCTGCAAAAACAGTGTATGTTTTTCCTTTTTCAAGCTTGTCGGATGAAAAGACAATTCCACGGAAGGAAACGGAAGGTATTACTTTTAAGATTTCATTTTCGCCTTCTTTTATGATGATTTCACTTCCGCCTTCATAGCCGGAGGCAAAATTCGCCTTAAGTGTATTCTGACTAACCGCAGACGGAATATTTACCATTCCCATACTTGATGTAGCTATAACCGTGCCACCCGTAATATCAAAATCTCTTGCAAAGTCAAGGGAGCCGTTGCCGCCGCCAGCAGGACCGTCGATTATCACTTCACCGCCCGAGATAAGCAGCTTTCCGTTGGAGTCGATTCCGTCGCCCTCTGCTTTAATGTAAATTTCTCCGCCCGAAATCGTAATTGCCGATGCTTTAGCAGCCTCTTCTGTTCTGGCATCTCCGCCCATTCCGCCGTGGAAACGTCCTTCCGCAGGACCTTCCAAAACGGCTTCATCGTCATCTGCTGCACCGGTGTTTATTCCGTCACCCTTTGCAGTAACATTGAGCGTACCGCCTTTGATTGTAAGCGTTCCTTCGCTCTCTATTCCTTCGTCCTTTTCGGAAACAAGATTTATCTTGCCGCCTTCAATCAAAACTTCCTTATCGGCTTTAAGGCCTTTACCTTCCTTTGATGTAACAGTTATTTCACCGTTTAAGATATTAAGAAGGTCGTTTGCCTTTACGCCGTGTTCCTTTGATGTGATACTGATAATTCCGTTTTCTATTACAACATCGTCATCGCCTGCGATTCCGTGCTTATAGGACGCATCAATTATAAGCTTTCCGCCGCCTTTTATCTCCATATCGTCGTTGGAAAAAAGTGCCGCCTTTGCATCTTCTTTATAGGTTGCACCGTCTTTAAGATAGTTTTCCGTTCCCTTTTCAATTGTGATTAACGCCTTATCCGTATTGTCAAAGAAAATTGCAGGGCCGTCGGGATTTTTAAGTGACATTCCCGAAAGGCGAAGCTTTACCTTTTCCTCTGTGTTTATGTATATCATAGCATCTTCGCTTTTGCCCGTTACGGTAAAGTCCCCACCCTTGGTGATTTTTATATTCCCTTCAGATACAGCAATACCGCTTCCTGTCACCGTCATATCCGTAAGGTTTATTTTGCCGGTGTTTTCCTTCCAGGCATCATCGGCAAAAACCGCAACGGTGCCCGAAAGTATAAGTACCAGAGAGAGAATAACAGCAATACATTTTTTCATAAAATTACCTCCTTTGATTTTATTTTACCATATGCTTTTTAACATACGGTTAACAAAATATAAATCTTCTAAAAAAATTATATCTTATGTTTTTTCCCATGTCAACAAAAAAGTGATGTGCCGAAGCACATCACTTTTTTGTTAAAGATTAACTGCTCTTCCCTCTTCGGCAGATTTTAATACCGCATCAACAATCTTCTGGCTCTTTACGCCCTCGGTAATTGCGGGATAATAAGGAAATTCATTACCCAATACGGTTTTGATAAAGCACTCTTCCTGACCGAGACGGTATTTTGCGGGAACATTTACCTTGTGAATGGAGTTTGTTTCCCTGTCGATTTCGCCGATGCAGAGTGTAAGCTCGTTGGGGCTGTTCAAGTTAAACTTAAGAACGCCCTCGGTGCCGTAAATCTCGTACTTTATAGTATTGGATTCGCCGATTGCACACTTTGTCACAAGGAAGTTTGCAATTACGTCGTCCTCAAGCTTTGCGATAAAGCTTGTGATATCGTCAACCAGTACGGGTGCGATTTCCTCAGAATCAAGCTTTCTCCTCTCTTTTACAACTGTTGCGGAAAGAGCTGAAACGCTTTTGAATTCACCAAGCAAAAAGCGTGTCATATCAATTAAGTGAACACCTAAATCTCCAAGAGTTCCGCTTCCTGCATATTCTTTTACAAATCTCCACTCAAGTCTTCTTCCGGGTATGAATACGCCCGACTGAAGATATTCAATATTTACGTTTACGATTTTACCAAGCTTACCCTGGTCGATTAAGTGCTTTGCATAGCGGACTGCGCTCTTGAAGCGGTAGGAAAAGCACATCATATTAACAACATTTTTCTTTTCAATTTCTGCAACAAGCGCTTCCATTTCACTGTTACAGGTGGTGGTTAAGGGCTTTTCAACCTCTACCGGCTTTCCTGCCTTTACCGCCGCCAGAGCTATCGGAACGTGAAGGTGGTTCGGTGTGCAAACTTCAACCGCGTCAACCTCGGGGCAGTTTATAAGGTCGTTGTAGTCGGTAAATCTCATATTTTCGGGAATACCAAATCTTTCACCGGCTGCCTTTAACTTTGCCTCATCAATGTCGCAAAGCGCAACCAGTTCTCCGTCAGGGCAGGCGTTTATTTCGGGGATGTGGATGTTGCAGGCAATGTTTCCTGCACCAACTATACCAATTCTTAACATAGCTTTCTCTCCTTTATTATTTACCCAAATTAGCGTGGGTTCTCTCTTCCATACTTTTTCCTTCAAACTTATCTTTTACAACCTCTAAAGGCTCAACGTGACCGAGTGTAGGCTTTGTGATGCCGTCGGGGCACGCCCAGTCGATGGCGTTTTTAATAACCCTTATAATATCGTCTCTGTAGTAGATGGGATATTCCTCGTGACCGGGACGGAAATAGAAAATCTTACCGAGACCGCGCTTAAAGGTGCATCCGCTTCTGAAAACCTCGCCGCCTTTAAACCAGCTTACAAAAATAAGCTCGTCGGGGGTGGGAATTTCAAAGCGCTCGCCGTAGGTTTCCTCTTCCTCTATTTCTATGTACTCGGGCACATTTTTAACTATGGGGTGGCTTGGCTCAATTACCCAAAGTCTTTCCTTTTCGTCGTTTTCTCTCCACTTTACACGGCAGCTTGTGCCCATAAGAGCTTTGAATATTTTACTTGCGTGGGCTGAGTGAAGGGCGATAAAGCCCATACCGTCAAGCACTCTTGCTTTAACCTTTTCAACAACATTATCTGCTACCTCGTGGTGCTTTGCGTGCCCCCACCAGATTAAAACATCGGTGTTTGCCAGAACCTCATCCGTAAGACCGTGCTCTTCCATATCCTGCGTTAAAACAGTAAGATTATATTCTCCGAAAGCTGAAAGCTTATCTCGAAGGGCACCGTGGATTCCGTCGGGATATATTTTCTTTACGCTTTCCCTTGTTCTTTCGTGATAGAACTCGTTCCAGATGGTTACATTGATTTTCTTATTCATAATGACCTCCTATATTCTGGCTTCTTAAAAATTCCTTTTTATATTCAGAGGGGGCAATTCCCTCTTCTTTTTTAAATATTCTTGAAAAATAGTGGGCGTTTTCAAACCCTACCTCGGATGCAATTTCAAGTAACGGCTTTGTTGTTGCAAGCATCAGAGCCTTGGCGTGCTGAAGGCGCACATCGTTTCTGTATTTAATTATGCTTATGCCCATAACCTTGCCGAAAACTCTATTGGCGTAGTCAAAGCTTAAGAAAAATTCCTTTGCGATATCCTCGCCTGTTAAGGGAAGGAAATAGTTTTTATCAATAAAGTCCGCTATCTTCCAGGCTATGTTGTGGGAATTATCCTGCTTCGGGGTTTCGGACTTTTCAAGCTTGAACAAAATCTTTTCAAAGGATGCGGAAACAGAAAAGCGGTTTTCAACGCTCTTGCTTCGGGGCGTCAGAGGTGTCAATGTGTTGTTTTTAAGAGTGTTTGTTATATATTCAAACAGGCTTGCGGATTCGATGTGCAAGTGCTCAGGAAGATACACATAAAAATAGTCATAGCAGCTTTCTTTATAAAACTCAGTTTTCTTGAATTCTTCTTCCTTTTTTGCACAGAGTGCCAAAAATTCCGATTCTTCCATTTCCGACTTTTCGATGTAGGGCGAGCGGAAATGAATGTAATAATATTCGCAGTAGGTACTCTCGAAGGCCTCCTGATAGTCGCCCTGATTGAAAATGTGCACATCACCGGGCAATAAGGTAAGCTCCCCATCGTTTACCTTAAGGTGCAGTTTTCCGTCCAGCACCACATACATAATGTATTCAACGGTGTTTCGCTTATAGTGCATTCTCGGCGGAATAAGCTTTTCCTTGCCTAAAAGCGTTACTCTTAAGATATCGCGAAGGTCAATCTTATAATATATCATATTTTCCACCATCCCTGTTCCGAAATTATCATAACATAAGTTTACACCATTTTAAATAGACAATCAAGACCTGATTTGCCTAAAAGTGCACAAAAGCGACTTTTGAATGAAATAAATTTCATTCAAAAGTCGCCTTTTTTAATCACATTTCCATATTAAAGTCCGGCAATTGCCTTTCTCACGGTTTCAACCGTAGCATCAAGCTCTTCCTTTGTTGCATCGGGATTCACACTCATATACACAACCTTTGAAAGCTTACCAAGGGTTTCAGGGCACATATCCTCGCGGTAATCGGGAATTATCCCCTTGTTGGCTTCCATACGGAAGGGATCCATAAGCGGATTAAAAGCCCCCCTCTTTTCCATAATACAATCCCAGTTACGGTAAACGTGCTTTCCGGTTCTTATGGGAATTGACCCTCTTATTCCTTCAGCATAGGCAAAATTCCACGCTTTATCATCAGAATCAAAGCTGAATGCAAGGGTAGTTCCGCAATCCCCTTCTATGTCATTTGACGGAATAAATGTTGCCGCATCGGAAAGCTTTTCCATAAGATACCTTTTGTTTTTCCTTAAATCGGTTAAAATCCCATCCAGGCGATCAAGCTGAATATTTAAAACCGCTGCACAAATTTCGTTGGAGCGAAATTCCTGCCCGCAGAAATTAGGCGTTGAAACACCTTCCAGCTGGTCTCCGAAAAATGCTATTGCACTGCTGTCGTGATAAATAAGGGCTCGTTCAAAAGCATCTTTATTGTTTGTAAGAAAGCCTCCCCCTTCACCGCAGCTTGCAATTTTGAAATAGTTAAAGCTGAATGCCCCTGCATCTCCTATTGCGCCAAGATACTTATCCTTATATTTACCGCCCACAGCCTGACAGGCGTCTTCTATAACAAAGAGATTATGTCTTTTCGCAATTTCCCTTACAGCATCCATATTACAGGGGAAGCCCTGAATGTGAACCGGCATAACAGCCTTTGTTGCAGATGTTATTTTTCTTTCTATATCAGCGGGCGATATGGTAAGCGTATCGTCAACCTCGGCAATAACCGGAATCGCACCGGCTGCAACAACCGCTATTGCCGTTGCTATATATGTATAGGCGGGAACTATAACCTGATCTCCGGGGCCTATTCCGAGAGCAACCAGAGCGGAAGTAAGTGCCGCGTGACCGCTTGTCATAAAAATTGAATATTCCGCTTTGAAAATTGATTTCAGCTTATCTTCAACCTTACGTGATTCACGGATTCCGTCGTTTATTTTAAAAAGATCTCCCGATTCAATTACCTTTTTCAGCTCGTTTATTTCATCAATTCCTATTCTGTACATACTAACACTCCCTTACTTTTTTTATATGTTCAGCCGTGCGCATTGCAAGATGCCGGTCCGCATCGTCGGAATAAGGCTGAATATCCTTGTATAACCACATATTTACTTCGTATCCTCCACGGCAAAGAGCATCTTCCGTTATAAAATAGCCTTCAGAACCGTTTGCATTTGAAAGCAACAAAACCTCGGCGTCCTCCGCCATTTTATCCGCTCTCAATTCTATTTCCGAAAAAGGCTCAAACGGCGTTGATGCAAAAAACACGTTGCCTATGCCTATTACCACCTGCAAGATTCCGATACTGTCTTTATCCTCTAAGCCTTCTTCATAGGATGCAATAACCTTTTCAAGATGAACTCTCGTCATCCCCCATACGTTTACCGTCTGATTTTTATATACTTCGTACATTTCCTTTGCCGCTTCTTTGGAAAGCCGCTTTTTCAGTGGAATATCAATCACCGCTTGCGATGCTCTAAGCTCTGCAGGATAAAAATCTTTTATCTCCTTGAAAATCCTGACCGCATCACGGGCGGCAATTTCTCCGATTTCCTTTACATAGCTCATATCCCCCGTCGTATCACCGTTTGAAAGTCTCGGCCCCACATCTCCTTCCGCACCGTTGAAAAATGCAGTAATCCCTCCGCTTTCCCTTTCGAGAGCATCTGTCATAACCCCTGCCCAATCCCGGCTTATTTCGGTATTTCTGCCTGCAGCGGTGCAATGCGCCCCGTAATGGATAATGTTGCCCACAACCTTATCCTCATCATTTATAAATGACATAACCGTCATTCGCGGATTAAAGCATCCCCACGGGTTTTGCCCCAAATGAATTTTATTGTCATTTTTAAGCTCGCGGCGGTTTATCCCCACAAAGGATTCTCCTTTGGAATATCCCACCTTCACTCTTTCTGCCTTTTTAACAGCCGCTTCTGTAGCCCTAATTATTCCCGGAATGAAAATTTCATCACAGTAATCTCTGTCGATGTCACCCCATCCCTCGGTTCCCGCAACATTAGGTCCCGAATGAGTATGAAATGCGGCTAAAATGCAGTTTTCTTTGGGAATATTGAACTTTTCTTCAATTAAATCCCTTATCCTGTCAGAAAGAGCTGTATTTATCTGGCACACCGCAAGGCTTATCATAAGGGCCTCTTTTTCCCCTTGTCTGAAGTAAAATGCAGTTGCCGTAAGGTCATCTGCCACCTTCGTGGAATGTAAATCGGGAACATATCCGTACAAAAGAGCTCCGACTTTCGGTGTTATTATCTCACGGGATGCTCCCATAAATAGGACTTTCATATAAACCCCTCCTGTTTACTTCAAGTATACATCCTTACTTTTTCTTCGGCAAGGATGTTTATTCTTAAAAAATTCGCAAATATTCACAAATGTATTGATTTGACTTTTTCTTGGTGTTATACTGTTTTTGAGAGGAGTTGATTAATTTGATTTACCAGAAATTGCTGACGGATAAAGATGCATACTTTGTATCTTTTAGCCCCTCAGAGGATTTTCCCCTTCACAGGCATCCCGAAATAGAATTAAGCTATTGCATAGAGGGCGAATATGAAATAATAATCGACAACAGAAAATATGTGTTGAAAGAAGGCGACCTTGCTTTTGTCAAGCCTATGGCGTCTCACGAGCTTAGGTCTCCCAAAAAAGCAAAAATGCTTACCATAGAAACCGGCCCGGGATTACTTGGCAAACACTTTGATTTATTTATGAAATTCAATTTTGATGTTCTTATAGAAAAGTGCGAGAACAGTGATGCAGGAATAAAGCTCCGTACACTCCTTAACGAAACCGCGTTTTTAATGACAAACCGCACGGAATTTTCGGATCTTGCCGTAAAAGGAAATATTTTCAAGATATGTCACATTCTTATACGTGATTTTGCCAAAAACGAAAATACAGATATTCAGTCGAAGGACATACGCGATATCATAAGAGTAGAAAAGGCAATTCAGATTATATACAAAGAATATTCAAAGCCGTTAAATATCGACTATGTATCGGAAGAATGCGGATACAGCAAGAGCAATTTCTGCAGGGTATTTAAAAAAATTACCGGCGAAACATTTTACAGTGTACTTAACCGCCACCGTGTGGAAATTGCCTGTATGCACCTTAAGGAAAGCAGAGCAATGCTTGACGAGGTTGCATTTCAGGTTGGCTTTGCCGACTCAAAAAGCTTTTGCCGTGTATTCAAGAAAATTATGAAAACAAGTCCCGGAAGGTACAGAAAAGAGCTGTAAAAATTACAGCTCTTTTTCATATATTCTTTTATAAATAATCATTGCAACGAAAACCGCCGTTATGCCGGCTACCACCTTTCCCACTATCATGGGATAGATGTATGCCCCGTCAAAGGCAAGGGTAAAAGCAAGATGCCCCGCAAAGGTGAAAGCGGCGGAAACCAGGAAGGCAGAATTTAAAACCGCTCCCTTTTTATCCATTTTTTCCATATTGCCAAGTGTCGTCACATTGGTTGCCAAGGTTGACACAAAGCCTATGGCAGAGTCGCTGTTTATGCCCATCTTTTCTCCCAGCTTTTCCATGGGCTTACGGAGAATTTTCGATATAACATATATAAGCGGAAACGCCCCCGACATAACAATTGATGCGTTCATACAGACATAAGTACCCTCCTCAATTGACACGAGAGAATCCGTTATTTTCGCCTTTGTCAGAAATTCAATTCCGCCAAGGACCAATCCCACCGTTATAATCACGGTTATTATCTTTCCTACCCATGAAAAAACCTTAACCGATAAATCCGGGAAGAAGAAAAGCCCCAGCGCAATAAGAAGTGAAAAAATCACAAGAGGCAAAATGTTTAAAAGCAGAGTTAAAATGTTTATTCTGCACATAAGGCCGCCCACAAAGCAGCCTATCGGAATTGTAACGATACCGCACAAAAGCCCCACAATAAGCTCCTTGTGTTGCTCCTTTTTAACGGTGCCCAGCGAAAAAGGAATTGTATAGGAAATAGTTGCTCCCATCATCGATGAGGTTATAAGGGCGTTAAACATTCCAACATCCGGATTCATTGCCACATCACGAGACAAGGGCGCACCGCCCATATCGTTTGCAAAAAGTGATGCGGGAATTACTGAAGGGTCAATTCCGAAAAGGTTGTAAATGCCTGAAAAGCAAGGCTCCAGCATTTCTGCCAGAAGAGGCGATATTATTATCATACCAGTCATTGTCAGCATCATTACGCCCATCAGCATAAATCCACGCTCAAACTCCTTGCCGAGACCGAATTTATTCCCTATAATACGGTCAAGCGCCGCAAGAATGGAAAAGACAAGCATTATTTTTGTTATCAGGCTTAAATTCATAAAGCCTTCTATAAGTTCATCCATATTTCACCTCATAAGCTTACGGCGTTAAAGCCGCTTTCGGTAAGTATATATTTCTCTGTAAAGCCTACCTCCGTAAGATTATCCATTTTCCTTCTCCCTTGTAAGGCTTTTTATCCAGGTGTAGCTGTTGGTTTTAATTGCTGCCGCACCGCATTTGAAAATCTGATCGGCGTTTAAGCAGAATACCACGGCAATGGGATGCCAGTGCCAGTAGAACGCCGCAAGAAATGACACGGGAAGAACGATGCACCATATACTTATAATATCGTTTTTCAGGATAAAGTCGGGATCTCCCCCGCCCCTTACTATACCGGTTAATGCGGGCATCTGATATGCCGTACCAAAGCCCGTTACGCAAAGCACCAAAATAAATGCATTAGCAAGATATTTTGTCTCCTCGCTTAAATCGTAAAGAGAAAGAATCGGAATCCTTAAGAAGAATAAAAGGGTGCTTGTAACAGCCCCTATTATGATAAACATAATCTGAAGGGTTTTTGTATAGCTTTTAACCTTTTCTATGTTTCCTGTTCCTACAGCCTTTCCTATGATAACACTTGTCGCGGCAGAGGCACCGATGGATGCCACCTTAAGAGTCTGAAAAAGGGACGTAGAAACCGAATTTGCCGCAATTGCCGCATCGGACATATGACCTAAGATTACCGTCTGAAGCGCCGTTGATACGCCGAACATTCCACCGACAAGTATAATGGGAAAAGCGGTTTTA
>JAUNRD010000012.1:13512-16811 GCA_030535815.1 Clostridia bacterium | reverse complement strand
GACAATAGGCAAAAACCTTCGTCCCATCCGCAAACGTTATTCTTTCATAGCAAGAAGGTGCATCATTGTCTTTGGACCCCGGCACGCCCGTTCCTCCGTGACCAATGGAAGGAGCCATCCACGCCCCTACTTCTATCCCCTCTTTTATAAGTCTTTCTTTTGTTCTTAAAAATAAGTTAAATTCATCAGACAAGCATTTTTCGCTTCTTAAAACTCTCGGAAAAATCAGCATTGCCATATCGCATTTTGCTTTTTTAAGAGCCGATATAAGAGCTGAAAAATCTCTTTCGTTGAAGTTTCTGTTTAATACGGGAATAAGAACCTTTCTCATTTGAAATTCTCCTTTACTTAAGATAAAATTCAAAGTCTACCTTTCCATAGTTAGGAAGTCTGTACTGACCAAAGGTGTAAGGGCCGCAGCTTCCTGAGCCGATACCGCCCACCTTGTAGTCGATTCTCACGTTGGTAAGGCCGTTTTTCTTAAGCTCATCGATATGCTCTGCACGGTTCAAGGTAGCGGTATCGTATTCCGATACATTGAATTCAAACACTCCGTCAGTCATAAAGGTAAGTCCTGATGCAAGAGAAAGCTTCTTTGCTCCCGTGTGGTTTCCGTGTTCCTGGGGACGGATATAGGGAACATATTCATCGCTTGCACAGCTTTCATATTCGCCGAAGGTTGTATGATTTTTAAGGTCTGCATAGTTTTCATAAGGACCGTAGCCGAAATATGTAAACTTGTCGTTTTCCGCATTTACGGCAAATTCAAAGCCGAGTCTGGGGAGACATTCCTTAAGCGCAGGACGTTTTCCTATCTCGCCTGAAAGAGATATCTTCATCATTCCGTCTTCAAAGAATTCATAGGTAAGAGTATGGTCCATAAAGGGCACTCTTGAAACTGCTGCAAGTGTGCAGTTAAATACAATTTTGTTACCTGTTATCTTATAGGAATAGGTCTTCTGATGAACGTGGTCAATTTTGTTGTCGTACCATGTGTGACGGATATTTCTGTCGTTATCGGTAGTTGCACGGAATACTGTCAATGCCATATCATTTGCAAGAAGTTCCCTCTTACCCTTTTTAATTGATGAAACAACACCGCGAACCTTGTTTATTGTATATTCCTTGTCCCCTGTCTTTACAACAATTTTGTTTTCTCCGTCTTCTATCTTTACCTTTGCCCCGGTCTTTATTTTCTTAAGCTTGACATCCAAAGGAAGCTCCGATAAGCCGCAAACGTCCTTATCCTTCATAAGGTAAACTACGATATATGCGCCCATTTCCGCTTCTTTGGGGAGACGGAAAGGAATTTCAATTTCTTCTGTCTTATGAGGTGCAAGCTCTAAAAGCATAAGCTGCTCTGCAACTGTCTTTCCGTCAACTGTAAGTGCAAGCTTTATGTCATATTCGGAAAGGTCTGTAAAGTCATAGCGGTTTGTTATTGCTATTTTTCCGTCTTTAAGTTCTGCCTTAAAGCCCTGATATGCATATTTGGCAGAAAGAGAACCTGCCTTGAAGCTTCTGTCGTAGAAGGTTAAACCGTCGCAGCAGAAGTTGGAATCGTGAGTTTCTTCACCAAAGTCACCGCCGTATTTCGGAACGCCGTCCTCAACGAAGGTGTGATCTGTCCATTCCCAGATACATCCGCCTATGAAAAGAGGATGAGAATAGAATTTTTCCACATAGTCAACCATACTTCCGGGACCGTTACCCATAGCGTGAGCATATTCGCAAAGGAAGAAAGGTCTTTCGTCTCCTTTTGCAATTATGCTATCCATACCGTTAAGATCTGTGTACATCTGGCTTCTTATATCAACATCGGCAACGTGCTTTATGGCAGAAGCTCTTTCTGAATGACGGATTCTTGAAGGATCTCTGTCCTTAATATAGCTGAGCATAGCCGCAGTATTCATACCGAAGGTGCTTTCATTACCAACCGACCAGGAGAAAATTGAAGCATGGTTTTTGTCTCTTTCCAGGCTTCGCTCCATTCTGTCAAGCGACATATCCTTCCAGTCGGGATTGTTGCTGGGCCAAAGTCCGCTGTCATCATAGCCGGGCCATGCAGCATTACGGGCGTTGAAGCCGTGCTGTTCGTCATCGTTTTCAAGCATAACGTAAAATCCGAGCTCGTCTGTCATATTCAAAAATTCGGGTGTAGGAGGATAGTGGCTTGTTCTTATGCAGTTGATATTAAGCTCCTTCATTTTAAGAAGCTCGGAATATAAATCCTCGTCTGTTTCGTACCAACCCTCGGTGGGATGGGTATCGTGACGGTTTACACCCTTTAATTTTACGGAAACACCGTTTATGAAAAGACCGTTTTTATTTACCTTAACATCTCTCATACCAACTCTGAAAGGAATAAATTCTCTTCCCTTTTTAACAACAACGGTATAAAGATAGGGCTTTTCTGCATTCCAGAGTATGGGTTTTTCTACCTTTTTACCGAGAGAAACGCCTTCAGCATCGAAAATTTCATAATCGTCATAGCTTACGGAAATTTTCTTTGTATCAGCCTTTATTTCAATATCTTTAAGATGGTCTTTTTCTCTTCTCAAAAGATATACATCGCGGAAGATACCGTTGTAACGGAAAAAGTCCTGGTCTTCCAAATAGCTTGCTGCGCACCACTTCAATACCTTTGCCTTTAAGTTGTTTTTACCCTTTTTAAGATATTTTTTGATATCAAACTCCGCCTGAAGGTGGCTTCCTGTAGAATAGCCCACATAGCTGCCGTTTATGTAAAGGTAAATGCAGGATGAAACGCCTTCAAAAACAATGTACATTTCGTCCTTTGCTTCCTCTGCGGAAATTTCAAAGTCTAAATTATACACTCCGCAAGGGTTTTTATCCGGAACATACGGAGGATCAACGGGATAAGGATAGTTTACATTTGTATAATGAGGTTTTTCATAGCCCTTTGCCTGCCAGCAGGAGGGAACGGAAATTTCGTCCCATTTTTTTGCATTAAGGTCCGCTTCCTCTTCTGCTTCATAATAGTTAAACTGCCAGATGCCGTTTAAAAGTCTGTAATAAGGAGAATTCTCCTTTTTGAATGCAAGTGCTTTATCGAGCGAATCGTAAGGAATGTAATAGGAACGCTGTTTTTCTCTGTTTTCTCCGAAAAATTTAACGTTTTCGTACTGTCTCATAATAATTCTCCTTTATTATTTAATATAAAAACTGAATTTAAGATTATCTCAATTATATATTTTTTTGTTTTTTTTGTAAATTGATAAAAAAAGAAAGACCCCCTGAAAATATCGGCCGCAAAACTCTTTTGCAATAAAACGTCC
>JAUNRD010000012.1:8127-13502 GCA_030535815.1 Clostridia bacterium | reverse complement strand
TAACATCGCCGAATGGTACTCTGAATTTAGCGGGAAGGTCGGGACCGCAGCTTGCAGAACCGAGGCCCGATACAAAGTAGTCAATCCTAAGGTTTGTGTGGTTGCTCTTTTTACCCGAAAGATCATCCGAGTGCATCACGTCTGTAAGAGTTTTTGAATCGTATTCAGATATATTGAATTCAAAGCCTTCGTCTGAAAGGAAGGTAAGACCTGATCCCAATTCAAGGCTCTTTGTACCAAGGTGATTTCCGTGCTCCTGAGGAATTATGTAGTTGACATATTCTTCTTTTGCACTGCTTTCGAAGGTGCCGAAAGCAACGTGGTGGCACATATCGCGGTAGCACTCAAAGGGTCCCATACCCTTGTAGGTAAAGCTTTCGTTTTTATCCTTAAGCTTAAATTCAAAGCCGAATCTGGGAAGGAAATTACGAAGTCTTTCCTGAATAAGCTTACCTGCCAGCGTCACCTTCATAAGTCCGCCCTCGAAAAATTCGTATATAAGCTTAAAGGATGCAAAGGGCATTCTTGAAACGGAGGAAAGCGAGCAATCAAATATTACCTTGTTTCCTGCAATTTCATAGCCGTAAACCTTCTGATGTGTAAAGCGGATTTTATCCGTTACCCAGTCGCCTTTGGGACGGTTGTCATTATCAACGGGGGCACGCCATACAGAAAGGAAGGAAGGCTCTGAAAGAAGCTCTTTTCCGTTCTTTTTGATGCTTATTATCATACCCTTGGACTTTTCTATTGTATAGCACATATCACCGCTTTCAGCTATGATATCAAATTCTGTTTCCTTTAATTCTGCCGCCTTACCTGTTTCAACCGGAACTGACTTACAGCTTGTTTCAAGCTGCTTCATACCAACTTCTGCCCCGTCTTTTAATAGCTGAACATTGACATATGCTCCGCACTTTGCCTCAAGCGGAATATCGAAGGGCAATTCAAGCTCTGCTGTTTCGTGAGCGGGGAGCTCTATCTTCATTATCTTTTCTTCTGTCTCGATGCCGCTTACGGTTAATGAAAGTCTTAAATCAAACTCGGAAAGGTCGGTAAAGTCATATCGGTTGGTGATTTTAACCTTAGTACCGTCAAGGGATGCTGTAAAGCCCTGATATACGTGCTTAAGCTCCCAGGAACCGCCCTTATAGCTTCTGTCGTGGAAGACGATTCCGTCAACGCACCAGTAGCTGTCGTGAGTTTCCTCACCGAAGTCACCGCCGTATTTGGGCTTGCCGTCTTCAACAACCGTATGGTCTGCCCACTCCCAGCTGCATCCGCCTATAAATAAGGGATTTGAATAAAACTTTTCGGTGTATTCGTAAAGGTCGCCGGGGCCGTTACCCATAGATGCGGAAAATTCGCAAAGGAAGATAGGTCTGTCATCACCCAGTGCCGCAAGTCGTTCCATCTCCGCAGGAGAAGGATACATTCTGCTTCTTACATCAACGGGAGCCATATCTCTTGCAACGTGCGCGCCTTCATAGTGTACGGGACGGGAGGAATCGCGGTTCTTTGTCCAGAGAAGCATCGCCTCTGTGTTTCTTCCGTAGTTAGACTCGTTACCCATTGACCACATAATTACAGAGGCTCTGTTTTTGTCACGCTCAACTGTTCGTTCAATTCTTGAAACAAGGGCTTCCTTCCATAAGGGATGATGGCTGGGCCAGATAATATCATCGTCATATCCGCGGTAGGGATGTACGCTTCTTGAAATATAGCCGTGGGTTTCATAGTCCGCCTCGTCAATTACATAAAAGCCCAGCTCGTCCGTCATATCCAGAAATGCAGGTGTGGGAGGATAATGGCTTGTTCTTATGCAGTTTATATTTAAGTCCTTCATTTTAAGAAGCTCGGCATAAACATAGTCATCATCCATTGTCCAGCCTGTTACGGGATGGGAATCGTGGCGGTTTACGCCCTTTAATTTAACGGAAACACCGTTTATGAAAAAGCCGTTTTTGTTGGTTTCAACAGTTCTCATACCAACGCGGAAGGGAATATATTCTCTTCCCTTTTTAACGATTACGGTATAAAGATAGGGCTTTTCCGCATTCCACAAAATGGGGTGTGTAACGGTTTTTCCCAGGCTTTTTCCTTCTGCATCAAATATTTCAAAGTCACTATGGCTTACCGTAATTTCCTTTGTGTCTGCAGTTATTTCAATATCCTTAAGGTGTCCTTTTTCTCTCTTTAAGAGATACACATCACGGAAAATACCGTTCATTCTGAAAAAGTCCTGATCCTCCAGATATGTTCCTGCGCACCACTTTAATACCTTTGCGGTAATTTCGTTTTTACCAGCCTTTACAAAAGGCGTGATATCAAACTCAGCCGTGAGATGGCTTCCTCTTGTATAGCCAACGTATTCCCCGTTTATGTATAAATACATACAGGAGCATACACCGTCAAACACGATATAGGTCTCGTCCTTTGCTTCTTCTTCCGTTATCGTGAATTCTCTTTTATAAAGTCCCACCGGATTATCGTCGGGAACAAAGGGCGGATCCACCGGGAAGGGATAGTTATAGTTGGTGTACTGATGATTATCATACCCTTCCGTCTGCCAGCAGGAGGGAACCTTTATTTTGTCCCAGACTGCGGGATTAAATGTGAATTCACGTTCATTTTTGAAATAGCAAAAGTCCCACTTGCCGTTAAGAAGCTCATAGTAAGGGGAGTTTTCCTTTTTTCCCGAAAGTGCATTTTCTATTGAATCATAGGGGATATAGTAAGAACGTGCTTTCTCTCTGTTTTCCCCTAAAAAATTATAGCTTTCATACTGTCTCATTTCACCGTCTCCTTTACTTTATATAGAAGCTGTATTCAATTTCTTTATCCATTATTCTGTTCCACTCCCTGAGCATCGGGCCGCAGCTTGCAGAGCCGATTCCCGTTACACGGTAGTCGATTCTTATGTTGGTCATTCCATTTTTCTTTATCTCATCGGTATGGCGGGCATAGGCAAGTGTTTCCGTATCGTAGGACGAAACATTGATTTCAAAGAAGTTATCCGTCATAAAGGTAAGACCTGAATCCAATTTCAGCATCTTTGTTCTGTAGTGGTTTCCGTGCTCCTGGGGAACGGGATAGTTTACATATTCACTGTCCGCAGTTGAGCGGTAGAGTCCGACGGGTGCGTGAAGATGCATATCGCAGTAGTTTTCATAGGGACCCATACCGAAATAAGTAAAGCCGAGGTTTGAAACGGGACTCTTTATTTCATAGCCGAATCTCGGAAGGAAGGTGGTGTATTCAGGCTTTACCTTTGCCTTTGTAGTAAGCTTCACCATTCCGTTTCTGAAAAATTCGTAAATTGCAGTGTATCTTATGTATGGCGTTCTTGCTACGCCTGCAAGTGATGCTTCAACGATGATTTTGTTATCCTCAATTTTTGTATCGTAAACCTTTAAGAAGGTTTTGTTCATATTTTCGGAATGGGTATTATCGTTTTCAAGCTCCCAGGATTTTTTGAAATGTCTTTCGTTGTCCGTTGCCGCCTTGAAGGCAGATAAGCGGAAGATGTCCGAAAGCTGTTCCATTCCGTTTTTAATCATTGATGAGAAGGTTCCGTAGTGTCTGTCAAACACATAGGTAAAGCCGTCGCCCTCAATATAAACCTTGTCGCCTTCACATATAAAATCCTTAAACTTTGCGCCGGGGCGGATTTTCTTAACCCTGCACTCTTTTATTTCAAACTGCTTCATTGCACGTATGTCTCCGTCCTTTTCCAGGGTAAATGTCACATACGCTCCGAGGGTGCAGCTTTCGGGAAGGCTGAAAGGAAGGGTAAATTCCGTTTTTCCGTGGGGCTTACAGGATAACTTAAATTCGCTCCTCTCTTCCACAACACCGTCCACCATAAGCTCAACGGCAGCAGTAAATTCAGAAAGATTTGTGTGGCTGTAGCGGTTTTCAACGGTAATTTTATTTCCGTTTCGCTCCGCCTTCATATACTGATAGGAGAATTTGACGTTTCGGCTTCCTGCCTTGAAGCTTCTATCGGAGAAAACAAGACCGTCAACGCAGAAGTTTCCGTCGTTAATGGTTTCGCCGAAGTCACCGCCGTAGCGGGCAACGCCGTTTGCATCCTTTACGGTGTGGTCTGCCCACTCCCATATGCATCCGCCGAGGCAGTGCTTGTATTCGTAAAACTTTTCAACGTATAAATCAATTTCGCCGGGGCTGTTACCCATAGCGTGACCGTATTCGATTACAAAGTAAGGACGGCGGTCATCTGTTGCCATAATTTCGTCGATGTCCTCTAATCTCGGATACATTCTGCATCGGATGTCGGTGTCGCAGTTATAGTCAACCACCCTTGCACGCTCGTAAAATACCACTCTCGTTTTATCTCTCTTGTGTCCGTAACTTAGCATCGCATCGAAATTGGGGCCGTAGTTACTTTCGTTACCCATTGACCACATAATTACAGAGGCGTGGTTTTTGTCGCGCTCCATAAGGCGTTCGATTCGCTCCACAAACATGGGCTCCCAGTCCTTTTTATTGCAGGGCCAGGCGGGATCGTTATCAAAGCCTGCTCCGCTTCCGCCGATGTTTCTTGTGTTAAAGCCGTGGGTTTCTACATCCGCCTCGTCCACAACGTAAAAACCGATTTCATCTGTCATATTAAGAAATTCGGGCGTGGGGGGATAATGGCTTGTTCTTATGCAGTTTATGTTCAAGTCCTTCATTTTAAGAAGCTCAGAACGAAGGAAGTCCTCGGACACATAATATCCCGTTTCAGGATGGGTATCGTGATGGTTTATGCCCATCATCTTTACCATACTTCCGTTTATCAAAAGCTCCCCGTCTTTGTTGATTTCAATTTCCCGCATACCAACACGGAAGGGAATGTATTCATTTCCGCTTTTTACAACCACGGTGTAAAGATAGGGCTTTTCCGCACTCCAGAGTATGGGCTTTTCAACCTTTTTACCAAGGCTACATCCTTCTGCATCGAAAATTTCAAAGTCCGGATGGCTTACCTTGATTTCCTTAGTGTCCGCTGTTATCTCTATATCCTTAAGGTGTCCCTTTTCTCTTGATAAAAGATAAACATCGCGGAAAATGCCGTTCATTCTGAAGCAGTCCTGATCCTCCAAATAGCTTCCTACGCACCACTTTAACACCTTTGCCGTAACGGTGTTCGTGCCCTTTTTTACGAATTTTGTTATATTGAATTCCGACTGCATTCTTGAAACCTGGGTGTAGCCCACATATTTTCCGTTTACATAAAGATACATAAAGGTGGCAACGCCTTCAAACACGATGTAGGTTTCCTTAGCCGCCCAGTTATCATCAATTTCAAAGGTTCTTCTGTATACTCCCATAGGGTTATCGTCGGGAACAAAAGGAGGGTCCACCGGGAAGGG
>JAUNRD010000012.1:0-8108 GCA_030535815.1 Clostridia bacterium | reverse complement strand
AATAGCGAAAGTCCCACATACCGTTTAAAAGCTTGTAATATGCCGACTCTTCCTTCTTCCCTGCAAGGGCTTTTTCCATACTTTCATAGGGAATATAATAGCTTCTTGCCTTTTCTCTGTTTTCCGATGTCTTTTTGATGTTTTCGTATGTTCTTACAGCCAAAATCCGTCACTCCTTAATGTAAATTTCACTTAATTCCATTATAAACCAAACACTTTAATTATGCAATAGGATTATGTTGCGATTTCTTGCACAAAATTGCTATTTTCCATATTTCTTCACTCTGTGATATTAGTTTACCACAGAGGAATAAAAAAAGCAACCGTCAGGTTGCTTTTTTTATAACTTTTATTAAATTAAATATCTGAACAGCCGTTGCCTTAAGGTTTTTATAAGCATTTTCTTTATTCATAGCGTCAAGAAGACTGCAGGGGGCTTTAACTATGGGGAAAAAGGCGTCAATTCCGTGCTCGTTGCAAACTGCGGCATCATCCGTAACCGCCCCGGAAAAAGCTATAACAGTTTTTCCGTATTTTTTTGAAAGCTTAGCAATACCTATGGGTGCTTTACCCATATAGGACTGACCGTCAAGTCTTCCCTCACCGGTTATAACAAAATCTGAATCCTTTATATGCTCTTCAATTCCCGTTTCAGCCATTACAAGCTCGATTCCCGATTTTAACTCTCCTCCGAGATACGCCATAAAAGCAAAGCCCATTCCGCCTGCGGCACCGCTTCCGGGATAGTCGCTGTCCGCTTCCCGGTTAATATTTTTTGTAAGAAGAGCATAGCGGGAAAGCCACAAATCCATATCCTTAATCATTTCTTCAGTTGCGCCCTTCTGGGGACCGTAGATGCGGCTACAGCCGTTATCCCCGCAAAGGGGATTTTTCACGTCACAGGCAATGTAAAATTCGCACTCCGAAAGACGGGAATCCTTTTCCGCATCCGATATATTACATATTTTTTCAAGTCCCTTTGCGCCAAAGGGCACATCCTTTCCCGAATCATCCGTAAACCTAAAGCCGAGAGCCTGTAGCATTCCCACTCCGCCGTCGTTGGTGGCGCTTCCGCCGATTCCGATTACAAATTTCCGCATACCTTTGGAAAGAGCATCCTTAATCATCTCCCCTACGCCGTAGGTTGTGGTATCAAGGGGGGTTCTCTTTTCTTCGGGCACAAGAGTTATTCCCGCTGCGGCAGACATTTCCATAACCGCCAGCTTTCTTTCGGGAATAATTCCGTATTTCGCATCAACTTTTTCTCCCAAAGGTCCTGTAACAGTGGCAGTTATATATTCTCCATTATTTGCAGAAACCACGGCATCAACCGTACCTTCTCCCCCGTCTGCAAGAGGGGATATAACAACCTCTGCTTCAGGAAAAACTTTTTTTATTCCGTCCTTTGCGGCACTTCCTGCCTCAAAGGTTGAAAGACTTCCCTTGAAAGAATCTATCGCAACAGTAACTTTCATATTACTCACTCTTCAAAACAATTATAGGTTTTAAGTATATATTTCCCCGTTTCATAAAGCAAATCTACCGCTTTTTCTTTAAGCTCTATTGAGGGACTTTGTAATTTTGACACGATTTCACCATTATGAGTCCAGGGGGCACGTCCATAAGGAGGATTGCTCTTATGCATCAGAGTGTAAGACGCTTCAAAAGTAAAATATCCGTCATAGTTAACGTCAAGCAACCCCTGCATAACGGAATCGAAATTAATAATTCCCGCAAAAGGCCAGCTATGATGATGGCAATTTCCGAAATTATCTGAAATATGCACTCCTTTAAGCAAATCTCCGAGAGCAAGAATATTGTCATACTGACCTATTCCCCTTGCGACCGAATCAATATTTCCGTGTGCAGTATCCCAGCACGCCTTAAGAAGCGGATGCCCGATATATTCAATAAAATCCCGCATTTCTTTACCTGTTGACATATGCATTTTATTATTATCCCAGTTTTCTGTCATAATGATAATGTTGTATTTTTCTGCCACGGGGAGAATATCGGAATAAAACATTTTATTGTATTTATAAAAATCCTCAACTGAAAAAGCCTCGCTTGCACAGGCGTGTATAACAACGCGAGGGATACCGAGTCTATGACTCACCTCCAATGCACGATGAAATGCACGAATGTTTGTTTTGTAGGCCATATTTTCGGGGTCATCCATAGCCTCAAAAACAGGAGTATGTAAACACGGAGCATGTGCCACCACAAATTTAACTCCCGCTTTTTCTCTTTCAAGCTCTAACTTCTCCCAATAAAGTTTAAGTGCTTCTTCATCATTATTGAAAAACACCTCGTTGTTTGTGGTTAATTCAAGATTAATATTTCTGAACTCAGAATTTTTAAAACAAGCGACTTTTTCCCATAATTCCGATACGTACCAAGTAAAATCCCCCGTAGATGTTGCAAGTTTCATTTTTTTACCCCCTTCAAACTTATAAATCACTAAACTAAGTTCATTATAGCACCAAAAAAAAAAAAAGCAATCCCTTTTTTAGGGATTGCTTAGAATCTATCGCTATTGTAAATTTCATCTTACTTCTCCTTCACCGCAAGAGTATTCTCCTGATTTTTATAAATAACAAATTTGCTGAACAAAAACTCCAGTACAAAATTAGAAAGCATTGTTACAATAAGAATGATATACTCATTTACTTCTGCCACATCCGCAAGATGTCCGAGATAGGTTGAAAGCGGAGTAAACACCGCATAAAATCCGAAAAGTTTCGCCATTGCAACCGGCACATTTGCGGCAGACTTGAAGGTATACCTTCTGTTGAAGGTGAAATTCCACACTATTGAAAGGATGAGCGACACAAGATACGCCGGCCAGTACGGAAGCGTTAAAAGCTCATTCATCAGGGTAAAGGATACTACCTGAATAATCCCTGCCGAAATTGAAAACAGTGTAAACTTAACCATTTGTATAATATTTGATTTTTCCATTTTCTCACCCCTATGATTATTGCGGCAACACCCTGTAAGGGCGCATTCTTTGCGATGCAATCAGCGGGGTAAAGCCCTCGGCATATTTAACTCCGCACTGCGTTCCCCTTAAGGCGGCAAGCTTTCTTTGCTCTTCCACCACATCAATTCCGTCGTGGTCTTTTAGCCACTTAGCCTGACTTTCGTGGCAGGAGAGCATCTTTTCATTTAATTCCATTTCCTCTGTTATATCCACATATTCCGTCGGGATAAAGTTCATACCCGAATCTGTATCGGAATAGTAAATGGGCGTAACTGCCGTTGCCTCCCCAAGGTGCGGCATAAAGTGCGGACAGGATGCATCAAAGGATGCCTTAAACACTAATTTGGATGTCTCCACGTGGTCGGAGCAGTAGTCATCCGGAGAATGAGTGATAATAACATCAGGCTTTGCATAGCGGATAATTGCAATCATTTTACTTAACTGCTCTTCGTTTCCGCTGTTTACCGTAAGGTCACCGATGTCCGCCGAAATGAGGCGAAAGCCCGCCATATCGCAGGACTTTTTTGCTTCCTTTGCCCTTATTTCCCGAAGCTCCTCGGGCATAATTTCCACGTGCCCCATATTTCCGTTGGCAACATGGCACACGAAAACCTCGTGCCCCTGCTTTTTATATTTAATAAGTGTCCCTCCGCAGCAAAGCTCCATATCATCGGGATGACACATAACAGCAAGTATTCTCATAATACCACCCTTCCCCTTTTATTATATAAAATTATAACATAAATATAAAAAAAAGGCAATCTCTTTTAACGAGATTGCCTTTTAATTTACGCTAAAGTTTTAGCTGATTTCTTTTCGATAATCTGCATTATCGTTGTAATTGCAACCAAACCAAGTCCAATGGCATCTGTTACATATCCGGGATAGATAAGCAAAAGTCCGCCGACTAAGCTCATTATTCTTTGATACCAGTGCATATTGGTGAACATATAGCCTTCAAGCGAGGATGCAACCGCATAGATACCTACAAGAGATGTGATACAGATAAGCACTACCTCAAAGGCCGTGGTATCAATAAAGAGCATTGCGGGATTAAGTGCAAATACATAGGGCACGATAAATGCGCCGATTGCAAGCTTTGTTGCCGTAAACGCCGTTTTCATCGGATTTGCCTGTGCAATTGCCGCACCGGCATATGCCGCAAGGGCAACGGGCGGTGTAAGGTCGGCAACAATACCGAAGTAGAACACAAAGAAGTGTGCCGCAATATCCGGAACGCCCATACGAACAAGGATGGGCGCGCAGGTTGCCGCCATAATGCAGTAGTTTGCAGTTGTGGGAACGCCCATACCAAGCACTATACAGCAAAGCATAGTTAAGAAAAGGGCAATTATTACATGATTTCCCGCAAGGGCAACGATACCGTTAATCATTATATTTGCAAGACCTGTCATTGTGATGGTACCTGCAATGATGCCTGCCACACCGCAGGCTGCCGCAACGGCTATCATTCCCTGACCTCCTGCAGCCAATGCTTCAAAAAGTCTCTTGGGGGTGATTCGGTTTCCCTTATTGAAAAGACTTACAACTATCGCCACAACGATTGCTATTGCCGCCGCATACTGGATGGAGCGCTGGCTTGTACCAACAAGATACACAAGCACAACCAGGGGCAAAAGAAGGTAAATCTTTTTAAGAAGCGGTAAAAACTTAGGAAGCTCTTCACGGCTTAAGCCCTTTAAGCCTTCCTTTTTAGCCTCTAAATGAACGGAGATAAATACGCCCGCAAAATATAAAACCGCAGGAAGTATTGCCCTTACAACAATGTTACTGTAGGGAACGCCTAAATAGTCCGCCATTAAGAATGCCGCCGCACCCATGATGGGAGGCATTATCTGTCCGCCTGTTGAAGCCGAAGCTTCTGCCGCCGCCGCAAATTCAGGCTTATAGCCTGTTCTCTTCATAAGGGGAATTGTAACGGAACCGGAGCCAACGGTATTGGCAACGGAAGACCCCGATACCATACCCTCCATTGCGCTTGCAACAACCGCAACCTTGGCGGGACCGCCGGAGAAACCGCCAACCACGGAATTGGAGATTTTAATAAAGAAATCCGCAATTCCGGTACGCTCCAGAAAGGCACCGAAGATAATGAATACAACGATGAACTTAGAGCATACGTTAACGGGGGTTGATAGTATACCCTCTTTTCCGTAGAAAAGGTAGTGTACTGTATAGTTAAGCTTTCCTGCAAATGACGGATTGGAAAGTCCGAAGAAGAGCGCATACAATATAAAGCAGCCTGCCACAATTATGATGGGAAGACCAACACTTCGTCTGCACGCCTCTCCAAGGGAGATGATTCCGACTAAACCTATTAAAATCTGATACCAGGCGAAGTTACTTCCCTGCTGGATGATTGTATAGGCATTTGCGGTAAAGTATAAAAATGCCGCCGTACCTGCAATCATAAGAACGATATCATACCACGGCATATAGTTTACTCTCTGTTTACCCTTTTTTGCAGGATATACAAGATATGCCAGAAACAGGATAAATGCCACAAAGGATGTGAGACGAATTTCCTCAAGCCAGGTGGCAAAAAGAGTTACATATATGCAAAAAAGCGAAAAAATCGCAAGAATTGCACTAACCAAAATTTTAGGAACGCCTTCCCAGATTCTTACGTTTGACTCTCGGTCAAACTTTTTCATCACCGCATCCAAGTCCATAGGAGCGTCAGGTGCCGGTGCTTTCTTTTTGAAAAACATCTAAAAACCTCCAGGGATGTATCTTTATCTCTTGATAAACGGCTGCGACTTACCGTCGCAGCCGTTATATTTTTTCATGAATTATTCTGTAACAACTTCGATTCCTTTTTCAGCGAAGTACTTTGCAGCGCCTGCATGGAACGGAACGGTCATACCGCTTGTTGCGTTTTCAAGGCTTAATTCTGCGCCCTTTGCATTTTCAGCGGTGATTGCTTCGATATTATTGAAAATTGCAGCTGTAAGGTTGTATACATCCTCTTCTGTTGCGCTTGCGCTTACTATAAGAGTTGCCTTAACAGTAACTGTTGTTACATCAGCTTCCTGACCGGCATATGTTCCTGCGGGAATTGTGTATGTTGTGTAGAAGGGGCAGGAAGCCATAAGAGCTTCTGCAACTTCACCGTCGATGGGAACAAGATATGCGCTGTTTGTTGTGCAAAGCTCGGTGATTGCGGGAGTGGGCGCACCTGCAACGATAAACGCCGCGTCAATCTTACCGTCCTTTAATGCATCTGCACTATCAGCGAAGGACTGGTACTGAGCATTGATGTCTTCTTCTGTAAGACCTGCTGCTGTAAGTACGTCAACTGCGTTGAAGTATACGCCGGAACCGGGAGCACCGATGGAAACAGACTTACCCTTAAGGTCAGCTACGCTCTTGATTTCGGGATCCATTGTTACAAGCTGAACAGATTCTGCATAGAGTCCTGCAACTGTACGGAAGGAATCAATCTTGCCTTCTGTTTCGAAGGAACGTGTGCCTTCCCAGGCATAGGACATAACGTCGGACTGAACTGTACCAAGCTGATAGTTTCCTGCTGCGATACCCTGAATGTTAGCCTTGGAACCGTCGGTGGAAACAACTGTTACGCCGATACCTGCATTGTTGGTGATATACTGACCGAGTACACCGCCGTAACCGTAGTATGTACCGGAAGTACCGCCTGTGCCCATTGTCATTTTTGTTCCGGCTGTGCCGCAAGCTGCAAGAGCAAATACCATTGCAACAGCCATAATGATTGCCATTAACTTTTTCATTTATTATCATCCTTTCAAAATAGATGCCTTTATTTTATCATAAATATGCCCATCTGTCAAACTTAAGACCCTTTTTTCGCTATCTTTAAATATTATCAACATTATAACTTTTATTTATAGCCATATTAATAGGTATTAAAAACTTTAATGTGTTAAAAAAATAACAGAAGCAAACAGCTTCTGTTATCTTAATCTTAAAGTGCTTTTATTAAAGCCTTTCCTTCTTCGATTATATGCTCTGCAACGCCCGCGCGGAAGCGTGAGCTTCTTGCCTCATATCCGCCCTCTTCATAGGAATCCTTCATGGGAAAATATCCTTCATAGCCGTTGGCGAGACCTATCGGGATAACCAGATCAAAGCCTTCTGTATCTTTAAGGGCAAGACCGATATTTGTAAAGCCTTCACCGGGTATTGTCACAAAGGCAACCTTTCCTAATGACACCGCATTTATGTTCATCGGGAAGCTTTCGGGACCGTGCTCAAGCGCCACCATTCTTGCCGCCTCGGCAACAACGGTTGTAAGCATCATTCCTGTATAGGGAATTTCTGAGTCCTTACCTGCCTTATGAAGCTCGTTTATTCTGTGAGCCTCCGCCATATCCGAGGGTTTTGGCATATTGGATGCAATTTCTACCACCTTTGCTTTGGCACTGATTTCATCCACATCCACATAGTTTACCTTGCAGAAGCACTGAAGCACACCGCCTGTTACCACATTTGCCATATGCTGTGCGTGGCTATAGCCGCGGGCAACATCGTCAAAATCATTAAACATTCCGTTAAAGTCGCCGCCCTTGGGGTTTACATTGACGTGGTTTACATCGCCCTCTGCCCCGTTTACAACGATGCACAGGGAGTTATCAATAACCTTTTCAACGGTCCTTCTTGTAAGGCCGGGCCAGTCAGAAGATATTTTGCTTCCGCCAACAACGTCGGGATGAGTGGTGAAGTTTGTAAAAATTAAGGTTTTGCCGTCTGTTCGGTCAAATCTTAATACGCTTACACGCTCATCGACAATGCCGAGAGGTTTTACTATGTCGGGATTATTTACACCGGGATTGGTTTTTATGCTTCCGTCCTTCATAACGTAGCGTCTGCCGAAGGATATATTTTTAGCCTCGCCTATACCATAGCCCATTTTGGCATCGGTAAGGTCAGAAACGGCAAGTTTTGCTGCTTCCTTAATTTTTTCCTTAAGGAATATAAGATATTTTCCCACTTTCTCGCACATTTCAACATCCTTGCTGGAAGGGCCTGTGTGAGTATGGGTTGAGCATATTATGATGTTTTTAAAAGGAACGCCTGTTTCCTCCGAAATTGCCTTTCTGTAATCGTCAAGTAATTCCATTCTAAG
>JAUNRD010000236.1 GCA_030535815.1 Clostridia bacterium | reverse complement strand
ATGTGAAGGGACTTAAGTCTGTGAGAAAGTGCCTTGATAAGCTCTACGGCATTGGTATCATCCATCATTTCAGCGTGACCGATGTCAAGGCAGGCAACCATATAATCGTCATTTAATGCATCAACGTGGGCAACAAAGCTTTCAGGAGTTGCGCAAGCCGCAAAACCGGCACGGTTTTTTTCGCTGTTCCAGCCCCACATATTCTCCGTTGCAATCTTTACGCCCATAGGCTTTGAAAATTCAAGTAATTTCGCATACATTTCTGCATTCTGTTCAGGAGTCGAAAAGCTTTCGGGATGGATTACGCATATTTCTCCGCCTGCCTCAGCCGTACATTCGATGGCGCGCAAAAGATAAGGAAAAACTTCCTCGCTTCCGGAAGGAAACGGTGCGTGGGACTGATTGCAGTGAATACCATTGTCCTCACCTATCTTTTTAAGCTTGCGGGCAAACGCAAGATAGTCCTTTCCCGACAGCGGATGGCCTGTTTCAAAATTAAAGGTTTTCTTTCCCCAATCATAAATTCCCATACTGAACATTGAAAAATCCCAGGCGTCAAAGCCCGCTTTTGCGATTAACTCTATCGCCTTTTCCTCACCTACTATTCTTGATGCCGAATTGATTTCTGTTGATGTTTTCATCCCCGGTGCCTCCTTAAAAAATTTTATATAATTTATCTGTATTTTCTTCGGAGTATTCAACTTCCGAGGAAAAAATCCGTGCGTATTCCGTAAGCTTTTCCCTATCTTCTTTGCCGTTCATCAAAAATGCCAAAAGAAGTATGGAAAAAACCGAAAACTTTATTTTCGATTCCATATCGCCATCCTCAAGGCACTTTGCAAAATGCCTGAAGATAAAGTAAGTTGAGAGCTGTTCAAAAGGCATTTCAAGCGTTTCCGAATCCAATATATCTAAGCTTTCGCTGTTTCCTTTTGCTTCTTTCAGAATAGCCGTCCATTCTTCATCCATCCGCTCCAGGCTTAAAAGCTTATCAATATGTTTTTCGGGATTAAGCTTTTTTATATTTATCCCGAATTCCTTGCAAATGTATTTAAGTCTTTCTGAAAGCTTAAGCTCTCTGTATGTAAGGGCGGTAAATATATCTTCCCTTATTTCGATTATTTCCCTTTCTTCATCGGTAAGGCTTTCATCATAAAGGGAGTCTGCTATTATATGAAAGGGTTCTTCGCAATTTACAATAATTCTTGCCGCTTCTTCGCAGGATAGACCGAGACCGGTTTCGGTATAGCCCGTGAAAAAGTTCTTAAATCTCGGGTGAAGGCGGCATATATCGCAAAGCGCCGTATCGGAATATTCCTTAATGATGTTGCAAAGCCCGGTATCATCAAGATGCGGACATCTTTCATCCTTTCCGAGAGTAAAAAACGATGAGCCGTTTTCCGTTTTTATGCTTTTTTTAATTTCTTCGGAATATCCGCCTTCCATATTCTGATACAAAGAAAGCGTGTCGGAATCTATATCTATCTCCCAGCCGATGCAGCAGTTTTTTTTGCATTTATCGGCAATACAGGAAAAGTCACCATAATATATGGGATAGCCCGTGTGCTCAATTAAAGTTTCCATATTTTTTGTCCTTCTCATTAAGTCAAATTTCTCTCTTAATAATATACCACAAAGGACTGAAACTGTCAATAAATTGAACTGCTTCGGAATACTTTTATTTTCCCTCAGTTACATAAGACCGGGGCCTGTCATCTTTTCGGACCAACCCGCTATTTTGTAATCACCATCAGAGAAAAAGGCACGTCTTGCAACTTCAGCCTGATGGAAACGTCTAATCTGCACGGGTAAATCATCATAGCCTCCGTAGGCCTGTTCTCCCATATAAACGATTTCACCGAAGTTTCTGAAAAGAGAATGCCAGGTTGTCATCATAACGCCCGGAAGCTTATATTCCTTTGCTTTATCTGCCGCCGCTTTGACATTTTCCCTTCCTTCCCAGGGACCTGTTATAAAGTCGAATCCGGATTCAGCGAACATATCTATTCTCTTAAAAGAATCCACCAGCGATCTGGTGTAATCGTAGTATACTATCAGAATGTCCTTTGAAAGTTTTTTCTGGGCATATTCATAAAACTCACCGACATTGGGACAAAGTATGTCGCACCACATTATAGCTCGTCTTCCCACTTTTTTAAGTTCATCGGAAAGGCCGTTCATATAATCAATAACCTCGTCCATTTTTTCAATGTCGTGAACGCAGATGTACTCTTCATCACAGCCAATGTGGAAATATTTTCCTTCTCCACAGACATCAATAAGCTCTGCTCTCACCTTTCTCAAAAGCGACAATACCTCGTCATTTTTGAAGTTCCAGCTCCATCCGTAGCAGTTAAACATATAATCAAGGGAAAGGTTTTGATCGAGTACTACGTGCTTACCGTTTGCCTCACGACATCCTGATGCGTGAGCAAGGTGATTAAACATAGGAATTACTTCAAGTCCGAGGGCATTTGCCTCTTTGACAATGGCGCGTATTTCATCTTTTTCGTATGCAATCGGCCAGGCGAGCTCTTTAAGGCAATCAAATTTAATCATCCCCCAGAATTCAAGCACTACGTGAGTGAATTTAGAAAGAGCCGCAGTACGGATGCTCTTTCTTAAAAATTTAAGCTCCGTCTCGGGAAATATGCAAAAATGGATGCTTCTGAAGGAAACTTCTCCGCTTCTTCTGAAAGTGCCTTGCTTAAAGGAATAGGAATCGCTCTTTCTGTCATAGGAAAGCCCTTCAAGGAAAAGGAAAAATCCGTGTACTAAATTTGTATAGTTTGTACCCTTGATGTAAACGCCTTTGTCGGTGGCATTTATAACATTTTCTGCGTCAGCGATGTCAGCAGCTTCACCTTCGCCAATAACAATTACATTTTCTTTCGATGAGAAATTCACATTCTTAAACTTTCCGTGTGTGAAATTCCCGAAGATTTCCATCAAAGCTTCATTATTTGCCTTTTCGGGGAAAGAAAATAACATTTTTTCGTCTAAAATAAAACTCATATAAATCACTCCTTCTATTCAAGGATACCACGGCTTCAGGCTCGTTTCAAGAAGACATTCCAACACAAAACAGGATTTTTCAACACTTGATTTTTATTTTCTTTACTGCTATAATGTAACAGGTGATAAAAATGTCAATCTTAAACAAAAACATGAGTATAAAAATAACACGTGCGGGCTCACTTCGCTGGAATGCCCACGAAGCAAATGTTGCACCGAGAGGATATAACGCTCTTGTATACCGCCTTAAAGGAAGCGGAACTCTGACGGGAGACGGTTTTTCCCTTGACAGCAATGCCGGAGATGTGTTTTTTATGCCCAAAGATACCCCTTACTTTACCAAATACCATTCATACAACGAAATTTTATACATAAACTTTTATTCTGACATAATGGCTCTGCCGGAAAACTTTTCAAACGCCCGAGATACAAAAGAAATTTTCAAAAAGATTTCTGCTGTATGGGATAAAAAAGAAGCCGGCTATGCCATCAATTCCCTTTCTCTGTTTTGTGATATTATGAGTACTTACGAGCCGATCCTTCCAATCTAATAAAAGTAAAGGCGAAGATTTATTTGAAAAGTCCTTTTTATACATCAAGGAAAATTTTAAAAACCCGGATTTATCCATCGACAGCGTAATTGCTGCCTCCGGCATCAGCGGAACCTATTTCAGGCGGCTGTTTGCCGAAAAAACAGGATGTTCGCCCACGGAATTTTTAATCTCGGAGAGACTTAAATTTGCAGAACAATTATTGCTGTCGGGAAACCACTCAATAAGTGAAGTCGCACTTATGTCAGGCTTTACCGACGCCAATTATTTCAGCCGTGTGGTAAAAAAA
>JAUNRD010000235.1 GCA_030535815.1 Clostridia bacterium | reverse complement strand
GCGTTCTGACCGGTGGTGGCGTCAAGCACAAGCAATACTTCAAGACTGGAATCAGGCAGTTCTCTCCTTATAACCCTGTATATCTTTTGAAGTTCATCCATAAGATTTTTCTTATTATGAAGTCTTCCGGCTGTATCACATATAAGAACATCCGCACCCCTGCTTTTTGCTGCGGCACAGGCATCAAATACAACAGAAGCAGGATCTGATCCTTCTTCATGGCGTATCATAGGCACATTATTACGTTCAGCCCATACGCCAAGCTGATCTATCGCCGCAGCGCGGAATGTATCTGCAGCCGCAAGAATCACATTTTTACCGCTGTTTTTAAGTACAGATGTGATTTTGCCTATGGATGTCGTTTTACCTACCCCATTAACTCCAATCACCATAATCACAGCTGGCTTCCCGGATAAATCCAGAGTGCAATCTCCTTCCAGAATCTCACCGATAAGAGTATACAGTTCTTTTTTTGCATCCTCGGGCTCGTTAATTCTTTCGGACTTAACACGTTCTCTTAATTCATCCACTATTTCCATAGCGGTTTCTCCGCCTAAATCCGCAAGAATAAGCGCTTCTTCCAGTTCATCATATAAATCATCATCAATTTTACTGAAAGCTACAAAAACATTGTCTACGGCCCCTTTTAATACAGACCTTGTTTTATCCAGGCCGGCCTTTAATTTGTCAAAAAATCCCATATCTATTCTCCGTTAAATTAATTTTGGTCCACTTCGCTCAGTTTAAGGCTGAGAAGCTTGGTAATTCCCTTTTCCTGCATTGTTACGCCATAAAGCATATCCGCGGATTCCATTGTTCCGCGTCTGTGGGTGATAACCAAAAACTGCGTTTTTGAATAATTACGCAGGAATGAAGCAAATCTCTGAACATTACTTTCGTCAAGCGCTGCCTCAATCTCGTCCAGAACACAGAAAGGTGTCGGGCGTACTGAAAGCATTGCAAAGAACAATGCGATTGCCGCAATTGCTTTTTCTCCACCTGAGAGAAGCATAATATTCTGTAATTTCTTTCCGGGCGGCTGAAGTTCAATATCTATGCCGCTTTCCAGAACGTCAGAAGGATCAGCCAGTGAAATATTTGCTGTACCTCCACCTGTAAGCGCAATATAGGTTTCCTTGAAATCATTATTGATCTTTTCAAACTGCTCGGTAAACTGGACAGACATAATTTTCTGCATATCTTCAATAATTCTTTCAAGATTATCCTTTGTCTCAAGCATATCTTTTTTCTGCTCTGATAAGAATTCATATCTTTCAGAAACATTTTTATAGTCTTCAATTGCCGCCACATTAATCGTTCCGAGTTCTTTGATTTCACGTTTAAGCTTATTGATAAGAGTCGATGAACCTGTTTTGCTGCCTTTTGCGTCACGCTCTTTTACCGCTTCTGAGAAAGTGAGTTCATATTCCTCCCAAAGCTTTCCGATTTCTTCCTCAATAATATGTTCCAGAGCTTCTATTTTGCCGCTGAGTTTCGTCATTTCCTGTGCCAAAGAAATAACCTTCTCCTGGATTATTTTGTTGTTTTCACGAAGGCGTGATGTGTTTTGGTCACGTTTGGAAAATTCATCCTTTTTCGCTTCAAGCTCTTCGCCTTTTGCTTTATGCACCTTTTTAAGCTCAGAAATACTTAAGTGAACAAGTTCTATTTCTCCTGTTATCCGTGCTATTTCATTTTCAAGTCTTGCAATTTCAAGAGCTTTTGCTTCAGCCAGTTCGCGTCTTGAATCCGCACCGTTTCTGGCTGCTTCCAATGCATTGAAATACATTTCTATATCCTTTGATGCATTGTTTATCTCCATAGTTTTGTCAATTCTTGCCTGATTTAACGCTTCCAGCTCCTGTTTCTTACATTCAAGCTGCTCGCTTATTACTTTCAGCGCTTTCTTTTCTTCCTCCAGCTGTCTTTCTGCATCTTCAATGGATTGTTTAAGCTCTTCCTTGGCCTTATCTCTGTTTTCGAGACCGTAAACAAGCTCGCTTTTCGCATCCCTTAATTCAGCAAGTCTTTCTTCTTCTTTAAGGAGAATATTCTTCCTGATTTCCACCTTTGAAGAAACATCGGCATACACTTCTTTATTTTTTTCTATCTGTTCAGTAAGCTCGGAAGCTGACTTTCTTAATTTTTCAATTAATCTGTCATTTTTATCAATTGCACTTTCCGCTGCTTTAACCTTTTCCTTCTGCTTTGCACAGCTTCCCTCCAAAGTTGCAATTTCCTGTTTTCTAGAAAGTAACCCACGGATTTTACTCATACTTCCGCCCGTTACCGCACCTCCGGAATTTATGTATTCGCCGGAGAGTGTAACAATTTTAATTTTTCCGTTTTGTTTTTTAAAAAGGCTTATTGCATTTTCGAAAGTATCGCACAGTGCCACATTACCAAGTAAGTTCAATACAGCAGGTCGGATTTCAGCATCACATGAAACAAAATCTGATACCGGTCCGAGATAGCCGGGGTGGTTCATCTTATCCAGGCTACGCTCTTTAATTATATTAAGGGGTAAAAATGTAGCTCTGCCTCTGCCTTTTGACTTAAGGTAATCAATGGCTTCCCGAGAATCCTTATCTGTTTCAGTTACTATATTCTGCATTGATCCGCCAAGTGATGCTTCTATTGCGGGAATATATTTTGCCTCAACATGAATCAATTCCGAAAGCACACCTTTTATACCTTTAAGGCTCTTGTTTTCAACTATACTTTTAACCGCGCCTGAATATCCGTCCATGTCTCTTTCAAGTTCTTCGAGAAAGCGAAGTCTTGAAACTATTTCCTGGAGCTCTGTACTTTCTTTATTATACTCCGTCTTAAGTTCTTCGTTGGCAGAAGTTAAATCGGAAAATTCCTGATTCATATTCTTTTTCTGCTCGTCATAGCCACGACTCTTCTCTTCACATTCCGACTTATTTTTTTCTAATCCGAGAAGTTCCGCTTTATGCGTTTCAACTTCGCCCGCCAGTTCCTTTTCCTCCGTTGCAAGAGCATTAAGTCGTTTACTCTGCTCGTCAGCAATAACATCAAAGGATTCAAGTCGTCCTATACGTCCTTCTATCTGAACAGATAATACATCAATTTCTGAAGCCTTTTTTGCAGTTTTTGCACTAAGAGAGTCAACTTCTTCACGCAGTTCTATTATGGGAAGGGCATTGAGTTCACGCATAAGCGTATCTTTTTTCTCTTTAGCTTTATAAACAGCTTCTTCTGCCCTTTCAACGCTTCCGGCTTCATTCTGTTCACGGAGTGTTTTTATTTCTTCGTTTAATCGCTTTATGTTTTCATTTATGTTTTCTATCGCGCTCTTCTTGAGAGCAATATCAGACTCTTTTCTTGCTATTTCAACAAGAATTTCCGATGCCTGATTCTTTATTTCCTCAAGGCTTGAATCGAAAAGCTTCTTTTCCTCATAATATTCCTCTATCGCTTTTTCATTGGCCTCAGATTCTGCCTTTGCTTCATTGAATTCTTTTTCTATATCGTCATAGTTTACCTTAGCTTTATCATAGGCTGCTTTATTTTTTTCAATCGAGTTCACATACGCCGTAACTTCAAGCTCTTTAAGTTCTTCCGATAAAACAAGGAATTTCTGAGCCTTTTCAGACTGTTCTTTGAGAGGGCCTATCTGCGTTTCAAGCTCGGAAACTATATCCATTATTCTGATAAGGTTATCGTTGGTCTTTTCAAGCTTTCTTGTCGCTTCTGCCTTACGGTATTTATACTTTGAAATACCGGATGCTTCTTCAAACATAGAACGTCTGTCATCAGGATTTGCATAAAGAATCTGATCGATTTTACCCTGTCCTATGATACTGTATCCGTCGCGTCCCATACCGGTATCCATAAGCAT
>JAUNRD010000234.1:3528-3869 GCA_030535815.1 Clostridia bacterium | reverse complement strand
CGGAAGGAATCTTCCGGCAATACCGTGGAAAAAATATCCCAGACCGCAGATGGTGAGAGACAGCTTTATCTGCTTAAACGGTGAATGGGATTTTGAAATAGATAACGCTAAAGTCGGCGAGGCAAAGAAGTTCTTTTTAAGAGATAAGTTAAACGATAAAATAATAGTGCCCTTCTGCCCTGAAAGTGAGCTTTCGGGAATAGGCAATAGAGACTTTATGAATGCCGTGTGGTACAAAAAAGATTTCACCCTTCCCGAAAATCACAAGGAAAGGGTTCTTCTCCATTTCGGTGCGGTTTTTCTTGGTCCGGGCAACGATTCCATCGAAGGCATCGCAGATG
>JAUNRD010000234.1:0-3518 GCA_030535815.1 Clostridia bacterium | reverse complement strand
GTTTATGTAAACGGAATCAAAGTAGGCGAGCATAAGGGCGGATATTCTTCCTTTTACTTTGATATAACAAAGGCTCTTAAGGAAGAAGGAAACTACATAACGGTTCTTGCCTATGATGATGTCAGAAGCGGAAAGCAGTGCGCTGGAAAGCAGTCTAACAGGCTTGAATCCTACGGATGTATGTATACAAGAACAACGGGAATATGGCAGACTGTGTGGATTGAGTGCGTGGATGAGTGCCATATTAAAAACATAAGAACCGTTACCGATATAGAAACGCCTGCGGTAAATTTCACCCTTAAGACGGAAAACGGAATCGGGGCAGAAATTTTAGCAGTCGTTACCTACGAAGGAAAAGAAGCAGGAAGGGGCAGCGTTAAGTCAACGGGAGACGTTGCAACACTAAACATCAATCTTTCCGAAAAGCATTTGTGGGAGCTTGGAGAAGGAAGACTTTACGATGTTTCCTTTACCGTGACAAAGGACGGAAAAACTACTGACGAGGTAAAAAGCTATTTCGGTCTTCGTAGTGTGGCACTTTCGGGAAAGAAATTTTTGTTAAACGGAAAAAGTGTATTCGGTCGCTGGGTGCTTGACCAGGGCTTTTATCCCGACGGAATTTACACCGCCCCCACGGATGAGGCTCTTAAAAACGATATAATATACGGGCTTCAGCTTGGCTTTAACGGTGCAAGACTTCACGAAAAAATGTTTGAAGAACGCTTTTTGTACTGGGCAGACCGCCTTGGCTATATGGTATGGGGTGAGCACGCCAACTGGGGACTTGACATAACGGAAATGGAAGCTATAGATAACTTCCTTCCCGAATGGATGGAAACTCTGGAACGGGATTTTTCCCATCCTTCAATAATCGGATGGTGCCCCTTCAACGAAACCTGGGACCGTAAGGGAAGAAAGCAGTGTGACAGCGTTATAAGAATGGTTTATGAGGTGACAAAGGCAATAGATCCGACCCGTCCCTGCATAGACACAAGCGGAAACTTCCACGTTGTTACGGATATTTTTGATGTTCACGATTATTGGCAGAATCCGAAGGAATTTGCCGAATTTTATAAGGACGGAAAGCTTAACTGTCAGGTACAGAGAAACCCCGCTCAGAAATTCCGCCAGACATATGACGGAGTGCTTCCCGCATTCATAAGCGAATACGGCGGAGCAAGATGGTCGGGAAAGGACAGCAGCAGCTGGGGCTACGGAAACGCCCCCAAAACTGAAGAGGAGTTTATCGAAAGATACAAGGGACTTACTGAAGCTATTTTAGGAAGTGAACACATTATGGGCTTTTGCTACACACAGCTTTACGATGTGGAGCAGGAGGTAAACGGCCTTATGACCTATGACCGTAAATTCAAGTTCGATCCGGAAATATTTAAGAAAATTAATATGCAGAAGGCGGCAATTGAGGACTGATATCAATAAAAGTCAATTAATTCTAAATATTTGCATTAAAGAGTCATTGAAAGTCAATGACTCTTTTGTTATAATGATAGTAAAGGGAAGGCAAGGTCGCTTTTGTGCAAGAAAAAAGTCGCTTCGGTGTATTGATGAAGTGAAGGCGAAATGGTATAATAAAATTATCAAACTAAGGGGGAATAAAAATGAAAAGAGTATTGGCTTTTTTTATCACGCTAAGCTTGCTTATGTCACTCTTTACTGTTGGCGTTTCTGCAAACGAAACGGTGTTTGGCATAAGTGACATTGATGCAAAATCCGAAACCGGTGTTGCAATAACATCGGGCAAAGCAGGTAAATGGGCAGAGGGAGGATACATCGGGTTTAAGGATGTGGATTTTACAGGCATTAAATCCGTAAGAATTTCCGTAAGCAACATCCTTATGTACGGCGAAAACGGCGAAACCTTCCGGGTATATATTGACGATCCCTTAAAGGGTAAGTGTATCGGTTACATCGTGACAAACGATGAGACAAGTGAGCCCATCCTTTACGGAACCAATATAGAACCAATATCGGGTAAGCACGACTTATACATAAAGCATAACTATTCAAGGTCAGACCATATCTACCTTCACGATGTGAGATTGTCAACGGAAGAATGGGTTGATCCCAAGGCTGTTACTCCGGTTCCTGATTCTCGTATTATTGACGTTTATGCAGATACCTGGGTTGCGACAGATGCGGCAGGTCACAAGGTGGCTGACTATGAAGAAGCGGGCGATGTGAAAGAGGGTAAGCACGAGGTTGTTATGTTCTATCATGACTGGCATATTCATGATACAAAGGCATATATCGCAAGCGAGATTATAGCAAAGCATCCCGATGCCAAGGACGATTTTTATCATTCCGCATGGCCATCAAACGGCCCTGCATTCTGGGGCGAATCTGTTTACGGCTTCTATACAGGTGTTGATTACTGGCATTACAGAAAAGCCGCGGAGCTTATGGCTGCAAGCGGTGTTGACGCGGTATTTTTAGACTACACCAACGGGGATGCTGCATATATAAAGGCTCTTACCGTAATGCTTCGCGCATATCACGATGCGAGAGCGGACGGCGTTGATGTTCCGAAAATTACCTGCTATATGCAGATGGGCTCAACTCCCGAACTGAGATGGAACCTCTTAGAGGCAATCTATTTCAATCTTTGCCACAACGAATACTATAAGGATTTGTGGTATTATCTTGACGGAAAGCCTATGCTGGTTTGCTCGGAGCCAAACAGCTTCATTAAGGCGGTAAATCCCGAAGATACCGAGGAAGTTAAACTTGCAAATGAGCTTTCCGACTTTTTCACCTTCCGTGAAACGGGAAGCAGAGAAACAGGACCCTACAACGAAAACGGTAAATACTGGCACTGGCTCTTAAACTATCCTCAGCACGAATGGGGAATTACGGCGTCTGGCAGAGTTGAAATGGTAAACTTAGGTATGGCGATAAATCACTCCTATGTATATAACTATGCAGGCACAGGCGTATTTTCCGATAAATACACCAAGGGCAAAAACTACACTGAAGCCTTCGGTGAGGACTACCGCCCTGAGGCATTGCTTGAAGGCTACTTCCTTCGTGAGCAGGCATCAAAGGTGCTCTCTGTAGATCCTGAAATTGTGTTCGTTGACGGATGGAACGAAATGAACACCGCAAGAGGTAAGGATTATTACGGCTTCCCCAACGCGTTTATCGACCTTTTCGATGATGAAAACAGCCGTGATTTTGAGCCTTATAAGGGCGCACTCAAGGACACATATTATATGCTTCTTACTGACTTCTGCAGAAAATATAAGGGCGTAAGACCGACTCCCATAGCAAGTGCTCCTGTATCCGGCGATATGATGACAGATGATGCGTGGGCAGGTGTTGAGCCCACATTCTACAACTATTTCGGCGACTATGAACGTGATGCCCTTGGCTACAGAAACTACGAAACGAACGAGCACTACGTTTATAAAACAGAGGTTGTAAATTCAATTAAAGAAGCAAAAGTTGCAAGAGACGGCGAAAACTTCTATTTCTATGTAAAGTGCGAAAAGGCCGTTGAT
>JAUNRD010000011.1 GCA_030535815.1 Clostridia bacterium | reverse complement strand
ATATGCATCAGCCGATGAATTTGCCATATAAAGCTGTGCAAGACGGGGGCCTGTCATATTAAAATCTTCAGGTACGTTTGTGCTCCTTCCTGCACGAACAAGCCAGATTCCTGCATAGTTTATGCCAAGATCTTCAGAAAAGCCCTCGTACATATTCATAAACATGGTTCTGTATTCATCCATGGAAGTTCCGCTGTTTGAGCAGCCCTGAATCCAGAACATACCTGTTTTATCCTCGTCAACTTCGTAGTGTCCGTCTTCTTCTATAAGGGCAAACGCCTTATTCATATACTTAACCACGTTATTATATCCGTGATGGTCTTCCTTCGCAGGGTCGAAATATTCCATACGGTATCCGCTTCTGCCTGCATTTACAACCCAGATAGTCATATCCCATTCATCGGAAAGACGTGCACCGAGCTGATTTGCAGTACCTGCGCCCCAGGTAAATTGTGACCATGAGCCTACAGGATTTTCAGGCTTACCGCCATTTTCTGCCGTATATACGGCGTTTTCCATCGACATATTGTCAACGGAAAGTGTCCAGTCCATGGAGTTTGTAACAAGATAGCGTCCTTTATAGTCCCCTGTTGCAGATGGTGCTTCTTCATAGTTGGATTCCGCACCGGCAGAGTTACTCTGTCCTGTTACAAGAACAACCGCCATTTTAGCTTTTTCTGTTTTTACAAGGTATTTCTTTTCTCCGGATTTCACAACAGCTCGTCCGAGTCCTGTTGCAGTAATGCCTGATGCTTCCGCCTTTACAACAGAGGTGTCGGAAAGCTCTTCACCCTCCGATGAAACGCCCTGATACAAAATTTCGGCTGATGTAATATCAAAGCTATTATTATAAGGAAGGTTTATAACTTCTGCTCCAAGCTCTTCTGCGGCAGAATCAAGAATGTCATAAACAGCCTTTTCGCTTGTTGCATATGTAATTTCTGAAAGGTATGAAGATATATCACCGTCAGTTAAAGCCTTTAATTCTTTTTCTGCTTCCTTTTTAATTTCCTCAAGAGTTATTTCTTCTGCACTTCTTTTTTCAAAAACAAGCTTTGATTCTTCATTTATAGTGCCTGTAAGTTCGCTGTCAGCATCAGAATAAATATTTTCTGCACCGGTAAAGGCTGTACTATCTGTGCTTCCTATTACGGTGCCGTTTTTAGCATTCGGGAAAGTAAGTCCTACTTTGCCTGTAAGATTTCCTGTAAGAGTGAGCTTGTCGGCAGATACGGTTTCAAGGTTGTTTGCCGAATCATCTTCCGACAAGGTATTCCCTGTAATCTTAATTCCGCCCGATAAACTTACCGTACTTGATGCATCGGCATAAATTCCGCCTCCGCCAATTTTTGCGGTGTTTCCTTTAATTTCACCGCCCGTCAGAATAACCTTTGATGCGCTTCCTATTACGGCAACAGCACCGCCATGTTCTTCTGCTGTACATCCTTCAATTGTTCCGCCATTCATTGTAAAGGTTGCACCGTTTAAGCGAAGTGCACCGCCAACGCTGTCAGCTTCGCAGTTTTTAATTAAGCTGCCTTCGTTCATCGTGAATTTAGCCGCCTCAACAAAGGCACATCCGCCACCGCTTGCCGTGTCGTAACCGTTTTCAAGGATTGCACCGTCATTCAATGTCATTTCGCCGTTTCCGGTAACATTGAAGTGATAACCGTTTAAGTCAACAGTTACATTTTCAAAATATGCTCTGTTGGAATAGCCCCTTACGGTAACGTTTCCGAGCAGCTTAACCTTAAAGTTCTCTCCGTCGCCGTTTTCGCCGGTAATTATAAAGTCAGCTCCGGCTGTTGCATTCATTCCCTCCCAGAGAGCATCCGAAACAAGATGAATTGTAACATTTTTGTCTCCTGCTCCTTCAATGGCCGCTTTAAGGGTTTTATATTTGGTGCCTGATGCTTCATCGTCACCTATGTAGCAAACATAGTCGCCCATTGCAATTATTTTTCCGCCTATTACGGAAAGGTCAAAAGTTCCGTTATCATATGAAAGCCCCGTAAGTTCTGTAAGGGATTCATCACTCACATTTCCGATTTCGCTTCCTTTTTTTGCACTTGTCATTGTTATGCCGATTTCGCCTGTCAAAGCACCGGTTACAGTAAGTGAAGAAGAGTCACTTACTTCCAGGTTGTTCACAGTTGTTTCATCGGAAAGTGTGTTACCTGTTACTTCAGCGCTTTCGGAAACATTTATTTTGCTGGCGCTGTCGACATAGATGGCTCCGCCACCTGTTACAGCGGTATTTCCCGTGATTTCACCGCCTGTAAGATTTACTTTAGATCCGCTACCAACTGCCGCAATAGCTCCGCCCTTATCTCCGGATACACAGTTTCTGATTATACCGCCCTGCATATTAAAGCCTTTTGCGCCGTTTAAGCGGAATGCACCACCGTTACTCTTCGCTTCGCAGTTTTCAACCACGCTGCCTTCATACATATAAACATATCCGGCTTCAACAAAAGCCGCACCGCCGCCGTTTGTTGAGTCGTAGCCATTAGTAATAACAGCTCCGCTTTCAAGGTGCATTTCTCCGTTACCGCCAATATGAAAATGATACTGATTCAGATCGATGGTTACATTGGTAAAATATGCTCTTGTGCTATATACCTTAACAGTAACATTTCCCAGGAGTGTAACCTTAAAGTTCTCTCCATCCGGATTTGTGCCGTCAATTGCAAAATCCTCTTCCCCGCTTATCGTCATAGAGTCCCAGGTTGTATCGCAAAGAAGATGAATTGTTGTTCTGTTGCAACTTCCCAATGACTCTATTGCTTCTTTTATACTCTTATACATTGTTCCCGTTTCTGCATCGTCGCCAATATAGCAAACATATTCGTTTGCCGAAGCCGGAAAAGCAGAAGCAAATGACAAAAGCATACTTAATGCAAGTATTAATGCCAATATTCTTGATTTCATATTTCACCCTCGTTTCATTGCTCCGATTAGTTTATCGGAACTTTCGGGCGGTCCTTTCGGGCCGCCCGTAAAAATAGTTTTAATTCAAGTCAATTTCTATCTGTGCAAAGTCAATTTTTCCATGTCCTAAAATTTCATTTGCCGTAATAAGTCCGCTTACCATAATTATATCCTTTGTGTCAAGTTCCGTAACAGTAAGGCTCGGGCTTTCATATGTCTTTTTTGTCTTTTTCATTTTTTCATTCTTTTTCATTGCAAAACCCCTCCTTCCCTTTATTCGGAAACCTTGTCGCCAAGGTTTTTAACTGTAGCATTTGCGTTATTAACGCTTACGCTCTTTACATAAGGAACATAGAACGGTGTTTCAATGCCCTTAATTTTAACAAAGCTTACACCCATAACAAGCGCATCAAGCTTAGTAGCCGGAATTTCAACAATATCAACTATATATGACTTTCCTGCTTCGGGTGTTACTGTAAAATCAGCAAATTTGCTTAATGATGAACTATCCGTCGCAACATCAAACGTATCTGTAGCAAGGGCATAAGTACCGTATTTTTCAACGGACGCTCCGCTTACACCTTCAAAGGTTGTAAGGAATCGTATTACACCGCTTCCGTCAGTATATACGCCGGAGTCCGCCTGAACATTAAGACTTGGCTTTACAGCAAGCTTAACTTCTGTTCCGTCGGGATAAACAATATAGCTATCATTGTCATAGAAAACATTGTCGGTATCGGTGAAGGTAACGCCGGAAGCTATAACTGCAACCGTAGCACCTTCAGTTGCTCCGTCAAATGTAAGACCGATATTTCCCGTAACAGCATTTGCTATGTTAAGGTTTGATACAAGATAAATCTGAATATTGTTCTTTGTTGTTCCGTCAGAAAGAGTGTTTCCTGTAACTGTTACGTCACCTGAAATATTGGTAACAGATACATCCTTATCATGAGCACCAGTCATAATGCCTGCACCCTTTGCACTCTTGTTTCCGCTTATGGTTCCGCCTGTCATATTAAAGGTAGCATCATATGCTACTGCAACTGCTCCGCCAAAGTTTTCAGATGTGCAGTTTGTAATTTCTCCGCCTGTCATATTCATCTTGGAAGCATTAAGTCGTATAGCTCCGCCTTCTTTTGCCGAGCAGTTTTTAATTAAGCTTCCGTCTTCCATTGTGAATGTACATGCATTGCCGACATATACAGCTCCGCCGCCGGCTGTTGTATAACCGTTTTCAAGAACTGCTCCGCTGCGGAGAGTCATTTCACCCTGTGCTGCAAGAGTAAAATGATAATTATTAAGGTCAACGGTTACATTTTCAAAATAGCATCTGTTGGAATAACCGGATACAGTTATATCTCCCAAAAGCTTTAATGTGTAGTTATCGCCGCTGTTTTTACCGCTTACAACAAAATCCGCTCCGTTATTGTAGGTGCCTGCATCCCAAGTTGTATCCTTAACTAAAACGATTGTTACATTTTTATCGGCAGATGCCACATATGCCTCTTTGAAAGTTTTATACTTTGTGCCGCTTGCTTCATCTGCACCAACATAGCACACATAATCACCTGTAAGGATGAGCTTTCCGTCCTTTAACGTCAAAGTGAACAGTTCATCATCGTATGTTATCTTTGATATATCTGTAACATTTGCACCGCTTACAATACCTGCTTCCGCACCGTTTACTGCACCTGTAATTGTAACACCTACTGCACCTGTAACAGTACCTGTCACGTCTAACTCTGAGGATTCAGTAATCTGAATATTATTTTCTGTCGTTCCGTCAGTAAGTGTGTTACCTGTTACATTAACGCTTCCCGATACCTTTACGACATCAGTGCTGGTAGGCTGAAGATAAATCGCTCCGCCTAAAGGTGCCTTGTTGCCTGTAATTGTTCCGCCGTTAAGTACAATTGTTCCACTTGAATTGGAGTTAACGGTTATGGCTCCACCACCCACTGTTGCGCTGCAGCCTGTAATCTGACCGCCGTTTACGTTAAGTGTCGCTGCATTAAGGAAAATTGCACCGCCGTTTTTTCCGTTGCAGTTTCTTATCATAGATCCTTCATTAAGGTTAACAGTTCCTGACTGAGCAAATATTGCTCCGCCGTTACTTCCGTATCCGTTCTCTAAAATTGCTCCGTCATTTAATGTCAGAGATAAGCTTCCCAATGTGCTTATGTGGTATCCGTTAAGGTTAAAGGTTACATTTTCAAGCGTTCCGTGGTTACTGTAGTCTCTTATGTTAACGTCACCCAAAAGCTTTACGGTAAAGTTTTCGCCGTCACCGTTGTCACCGATTATCTTAAAGTCGGTGTCGTTTCTTACGTCCATCGCTTCAAGCTCAACATCGCTTATAAGACGTATTGTAACAGAAGAACCGGTTTTGGATGAAAGTGCTTCGCCCAAAGTCTTATACTTTGTACCTGTAGCTTCATCGTCTCCAAGGTAGCATACATAATCAGGAGCAAGGATAAGACTTCCGCCACTTAAAGTTACCTTATAGTCTTCATTGTCATATAAGATTTTGCTTACATCGGTAACTCCCTCGCCTGCTGTACCAAGAACAGTTCCTTTTGTTGCACCGGTAAATGTAAGACCGATATTGCCTGTAACATTCCCCGGTACAACAAGCGAATTTGCTGCTGCAACTTCAAAGTTGTTTACTGTCGTTTCATCTGAAAGTGTGTTTCCTGAAATATTGATGCTTCCGGATGCATTAACTGTGCTGGCGCTGTCGGCATAAACGCCTCCGCCGCCCTTTACAGCGGTATTTCCTTCGATTGTTCCGCCGGTAAGAGTTACCTTCGAGCCGCTTCCTACTGCAGCGATTGCGCCGCCCTTATCACCGGATATGCAGTTTCTTATTGTGCCGCCCTGCATATTAAAGCCCTTTGCTCCGTTTAAGCGGAATGCACCGCCGTTGCCTTCTGCTTCGCAGTTTTCTACAATGCTGCCTTCGTACATATAGACAGTTGACGCTTCAACGAAAGCCGCGCCACCGCCGTTTGATGAGTCGTAGCCGTTGGTAAGAACCGAACCTGCTTCAAGGTGTAATTCGCCGTTACCGCCGATTACAAAGTGATACTTGTTAAGGTCAACGGTTACGTTTGTAAAATAACCTCTTGTACTGTATGCCTTGATTGTAACATTTCCAAGAAGGGTAACGGTAAAGTTTTCGCTTCCCGGATTCGTTCCGTCAATGGCAAAGTCCTCTTCTCCGCTTATTGTCATAGAGTCCCAGGTTGTATCGCAAAGAAGATGAATTGTTGTTCTGTTACAGCTTCCGAGAGATTCGATTGCGGCCTTAAGGCTTGTAAATGTCGTTCCTGCTTCGGCGCTGTCACCTATGTAACATACAGCATCTTCTGAAAGAAGTTCAACTTCTTCCTCGATTTCAGTCAGCTCGTCTGTCACTGTGATTTCCTCGTCAATTATAATATCCTCTGTTGCAAAAACATTCATAGTCATAACGAACATTATTATGCAAAGCAGTGATGTCAAAATTTTTCCTTTTTTTCTCATTTTGTTTCCTCCACTTCCTTAATTGGTAATAGTAACCGTCTTTGTTACACCGTCCCAGGAGACGTTATAACCAAGCTGTTCCGATATAAATCTTATCGGTACAAAGGTGCGGTTATCTGTGATGCGGGGCTCTGCCAGAAGTGTAAACTGTGCTTCGCCATACTGAGGAGTCGTAACTATTACATTTTTATACATTATCTGAAGATATATTTTGGTATCTCCTTTAACAACGGTAATTCCCTGAACCTCGTTATCCCAGGAGATTTCAGCTCCCATAAGCTCAAGCAGGCCACGAAGCGGGATAAATGTGGTTCCGTTTTCAATATACGGTGCGGTATCAAGTGTCACCGTTCCGTTTTTATGGGTAATTTCCTTATTGCCTATTACAAGGGTATAGGTTTCTTTTTCTGCATTTACTCTCTTTTCGTGCTCTTCATAATTTTCATAGAATCGTAAATCGGTACAGCTTATAAGACCGTTATAGCTTCTATTAACCACAAATTTGAAATAACGTGTTGTAACGGTTTCATCAAACTTTGTATACTGAAGCTCTGCAGAAAATTCACGGGCAAATCTCTTTCCAACCTCGTAATACTCTTCTCCGTCGTCTGATGCATAAATTATATAGTCATACCAGTATCCGGGGCTTCCGTCAAGTCTCGGTTCATAGCTTACAGCCGAAAGATTGTATACGGCACCTAAGTCCACATAAATTTCACGGCTTGTAGCATTCTGATTCTGGAAGAATGAGCTTGTTCCGTCAAGCACGTTGTCAATAATATTGCCTGCCCAGTGTCCTCCGTCATATGTTGCCTTTGCCTTTGATGTATCAATGGGATAAAGAGCTTTTGTGGTTGAATACTCCTTAAACTCATTATAGTCTGAAACAGTTTCATTTAAGGGGTTTGCCTCCAAAAGGTCAATCTCCGCAAGAGTACCGTATCCGCCCATACCGTCTAAAATCTGAAGTCTTACCTTTTTAACCGCAATGTTGCAGATAAAGTTTTCACGTCTTGTCTCTGTGAGAGAACCGATTTCATAATCTCCAAGCTCTTTCCATTCTCCGTTTTCTTCCATATAGAACTTTATGTGAGAAGGAACACCTGCGCCGCCTTCTACTCTGGGAGTATAGGCAAAGCCTGAAATTATGGTCTCTTCGGGAAGAATTACATCAAGGTCGAAAGGAGGATCGTCCTTTGAAACAATGGCATTGTTTTCAACCTTATAGCTTGAATGCCAGTGATTTAAGTAATTTCCGTCTATAAGATTTTTCTTTCCCGATTCACTTCCCGAATTTGCTTCTACGCTCCATCCGTCTTTTGGAAGAAATTCAATGGTAAGATTTGATGGCTCTTCGTATATAAACTCACCTGATCCGCTGTCTATCGCACCTGACTTCGATGCGAAAACTACTTTTCCGTCTTTTACAGAACCTACCAGTTTTTCATCGGTGTCGGAGTAAAGCTTTGTTACTCCTTTAACGTTTCCGCTTATAAGTGCGAAGGGTGTGCCCGATGCAGCAGAATCTGTCAGGTTTACGCCGATTGAGCCTGTTATTTCATCTCTTAAGATAAGGTAGTCACTCTTCTGAAGTACTAAGTTACTGTTATTTCCGCTTCTGTCCTTATTGCCTTCAACTATTACATCTCCCGAAAGTACAACCTTTCCGTTTTCGGTTACGTAAATTCCGGCACCGTCGCCTGCGGTATTTTCTGTTACAGTTCCGCCCTTCATAACAAGAAGTCCTCCGTCATGAACACGGATACCGCCACCGCCGCCTGCAGTAAAGTTCTTTCTTACGATACTGCCCTTTTCCATATAGACTTCGCCGTCTTCCTGAATAAGGATACCGCCGCCGTTGGCAGCTTTTCCGTTTTCAATTACGGCTCCGTCCATAAGTGTCAGCTTACCGGTGCTGTGAACAAAGAAGTTTGTTTTTCCGCCAAGATCAATTGTTACATCTTTTAATTTAACGTGGGAGCTCTGATATATTTTCACATCTCCGCTCACAGATACCTTATATCCGTGTCCGTCAATTGTAAACTGCAAATTATCAATGCTGGAGCCTCCGGTTGACCAGGTCATATCGCCGAGTAAATGAATTGTATCGCCCTTTGATTTGCTTATGGCTTCCGCAAGATTGGTATAGGTTTTGCCTGTGTTAGTTCCGATATAGCAGGAAGGCGTTCCTTTGTCTGATGTGCCTGCATTGCCGCTCTGACTTCCTGAAACCGGTGCACCGTTCTTTGACCAGATAGCGTTGCTTCCGCTTGCGGCACCCTTTAAGCTTTTATCCTTATCAAGATAAATCTTTTCAAGTCCGCTTACAGCACCCTCTAAACTTGCAAAGCCGCTTCCTTCTCCGCCTTCTTCTCTCATGGTTACGCCCATTTCACCTGTATAAGCACCGCTTATTACAAGCATTGAGGGGAAGAAAGTCTGTACATTATTTTCTGCCGAGCCGTTTTTAAGAGTATTTCCGGTTATTACTGCACCGCCTGATATTTTTGCAGCTGCAACATCGCCGGAATGGTCGCCAACATAAATTCCTGCGCCCTTTTCCGCTCTGTTGCCCTTTATTATTCCGCCTGACATTATAAGATTTGCATCATATACAATTGCCAGAGCACCACCGCTTGTTCCCGCAGTACAATTTGTAATTGTTCCGCCCTTCATTTCAAATGTTGCGGCATTTACTCTGAATGCACCGCCGGGGCCATCGGATGTGCAGTCTCTTACAAAGCTTCCCTCTTCCATTGTAAACCTGCAGGCATTCATTACCTGTGCCGCACCGCCGCCGTGGCTTCCCGAAGCAGCATATCCGTTTTCAAGTATCGCGCCCTTCTTCAAGGTCATTGATGCCTGTCGTTCAAGAGCAAAGTGATATTTATTAAGGTCAACGGTTACATTGGAAAATCTTGCTTCAGCGCCGTAGCCTGTCAAGGTAACATCGCCAAGAAGTCTTATTACATACTTTCCGCCGCCGTCAACGGTAAACTTTTTACCTTCGGTAATTTTTGTTCCGGCATCCAGAGTTGTATTGGCTTTAAGATTGATTACTCCGTTATCTGCATTGTTGATTGCATCGATTAAGGAAGAATATTCCTTTCCGCCTACCTCGCAGACAGCCCCTGTTCCGAATTTTATATCGGAAGGAGTCTTGGGAGGAGCATCTATAGTTACCGTAGGAGATGATGCAGAAGAACCGGTCTGTGTGCTTGCTCCGGAAGATGCACCTTTAACCCATACTATATTGCTTCCTGATACACTTCCGGTAAATTCCGCATTGGAATCGTTTGTTATATTGTTTGCACCGGAAACGGAACCTGAAGCAGCCGCAAAAGCAGCACCTTCACCGCCCGGCTCTCTCATTGTTACGCCCATTTTACCGGTATAATTGCCCATAACAACTAGCATTGATGAGAAGAAAGGCTGAACATTGTTGTTCTGTGAGCCACCGGAAATTTTGTTTCCTGTAACAGTTGCGTTTCCTGAGAAATATCCGATTGCCTTGTCTCCGGAGTGGTCGCCTATGTATACGCCTGCACCCTTCTGTGCGCTGTTTCCTTTTATGTTGCCTCCGCTCATTGTAAGTTCAGCATCATATACTATGGATAAAGCACCACCGCTTGTACCTGCCAGGCAGTTTTCAATGGTTCCGCCAAGCATTGTAAATTTCGCCGCATTTACTCTGAATGCTCCGCCCGTTCCGAAGGATGAGCAGTTTCTGACGTAGCTTCCGTCTTCCATAGTGAAAGCACAGCCATTCATTACCTGTGCAGCACCGCCGCCGTGGCTTCCGTCCTTTGCATAACCGTTTTCTAATATTGCGCCCTTCTTCAAGGTCATGGTCGCCTGCTTTTCAAGGGCGAAATGATGTTTATTAAGATCAACCGTTACATTGGAAAATTTTGCTTCAACGCCGTAGCCTGTTAATGTCACATCACCAAGAAGTCTTATTACATATTTTCCTCCGCCGTCAACGGTGAATTTTGTTCCCTCAGGGATTGTTGTGCCTGCATCTAAAGTAGTATTTGCTTTAAGATTGATTGTTCCGTTATCTGCATTCATAATTGCTTCGTAAAGGGAATTATATTCCTTTCCGCCTACTTCGCAGATAACTCCCGTTCCGAAGGTTATATTGGTGGGAGTTTGGGGAGGCCCCTGGTTAGTGCTCTGGTTAGTGCCGGATGAGCCGGATGAACCGGAATTATTGCCGGCAGGTAACTTCACGCTTCCGTCCTTGCTCCATACAAGTATTTTATCTGCCACAGCGCCTTTAAGTGCTGTGTTGGAGTCATTTATAACCTTATCTGCACCGGAGAAGCTTCCCGCTACAACGCCGAATGCGCTTCCTTCTCCGCTTCCGTCAGTAAAGGTTATGCCCATTTCACCAAAGTAGTCACCTGCCATCACAAGCATTGATGAAAAGAGAGGCTGAACATTACTTGTTACAGCGCTTCCCTTAAGGGTGTTACCTTTAACGGTTGCACTTCCTGAAATATATGCTCTTGCTTTGTCGTCTTTGTGGTCGCCTATATATACGCCACCGCCAATGGATGCACTGTTGCCTTTAATGCTTCCGCCTCTCATTTCCAGAATAGCGTCATTAACTATTGCCAAAGCGCCGCCCTTTGTTTCTGCTGTACAGTTTTCAATGGTTCCGCCCGTCATAGTAAATTTTGCCGCATTTATGCTGAATGCACCGCCATAACCTTCAGAATAGCAGTTTTTGATCATGCTTCCCTCTTCCATGGTGAAGAAGCATCCGTCCTTAACTTCTGCCGCGCCGCCGCCAAAGCTTTCCTTGTAGGCATAGCCGTTTTCAAGAACTGCTCCGTTCATCAAGGTCATTGATGCTTGCTTTTCAAGGATGAAATGACGCTTGTTTAAGTCCACAGTTACATTTGTAAAGCGGGCGTCAGTTCCATAACCGGATAAGGTGACATCACCTGCGAGGGTTATTCTGTATTTTCCCTCACCGTCAACGGTGAATTTCGTTCCTTCGGGAATAGTTCCCATATCCAGAATTGCATTGTCTGTAAGATTAATTGTTTTTCCGTCTGCATTTTTCATCGCTTCTAAAAGCGAAGTGTATTTTATCTCTTTGATTTCACATACATATCCTGATGCAAAAGCACAGGGCACCGAGCTTAAGCACATAGCAAGAACACAGATCAAAGAAATGAGCTTTTTTAAGTTATTAAGTATTCTCATATATGTACCTCCTTTATCCCAAATAGCTCAAAGCCATTGTTACAGCATCAGCTTTCGCATTTCCGATGACATAAACTCCGCTTCCCATATTGGTAACCGTTTTTCCAATAACCTCGGAAAACAGGCTTACGGGAACATAAATTTTTCCGTCAACAACTGTTACGGGAGCTGAAATTGTTTTAAGTCTTCCGTTTGCTCTCGCTTCATAAGAGCCGATAGCTGTATAATACCAGTTCTTTTCGGCGATTTCAGTAAGATCATCTGTCATACGGTAGTCATAGAAATAGAATATGTTTGTAAGGTAGTTATACTCAACCTTGGAAAGTCCGTGTCCCATAAGCTCCTCAAAGGTTTCGGCAGGAACGTAAAGTGTTCCGTTCATTTCAAAGGGAGTAACAGATGTATCCTTTTCGTAAACGGTTTTTATACCGCCTTCGGAAATCATCTTTCCGCATCCCGCTTTAATTACGCCTGCATCGTCAAGTGCCGCCTTCTCGGAAGAGGTCAATGCTTTCTGCTCTATTTCTGTATAAAGATAATTGAATCTTCCGATGGGAGCAGAAGCTCCCTTTTCGTAAAGCTCAAGAACATCAGAAAATGCGCCGTGTACCCATTTGAATTCAAAATCAACCGTGCCGGTTTCCGAAAGAAGTGCCTTAGGAACTGAAAGCTGCATTGTATTTCCGTTTCTTACGATAGAAGCTTCTCCCACATAGGTTGCAGCATTGTCAGTCGAAAGAGCTTCTACGCCGCTTCCTCCGTTTCTGCCGATTACAAAATCATATCCCGAAAATCCGGTTGCGGGATTTCTGTCAATGTTTATGTAAAGTGCGGTATCAGAAAGGCTCTTACCTTCCAATGTCTTTGCCATAAAGTAGAAGTTTACGGCATCTCTTGCCACCTTTGATTCTGTCACTCTTACAGAGGATTCTGTCTTATATATCCATACCTTTCCTGTTTCGGGATTCTGATAACCGGAGGTTGAATCTCTGTCGAGCCCCGGATAGTTGTAGTAACCTGGGGTAACACTTCCCCACTGAGCAATGTCGCCGTTTATATCAATTGTTGCTTCGGCTCCTGCAAGCGGTGCAGGGCGAACGCCCTTATATTTTCGACAGAAGTCAACCAAAAGGTTGTAGTAGTCATCCTTTACTGCCGTTTTTGTAGGTTCAAAGTCACGGCTCTTATTTGTATCAAAGGTATCAACGAATACGTTGGTGTAACCCCATGCACTACTCTGTCTGTCAGCGGTATATTCGTTCCAGCCTGTTATAAATACAAGATGAGGATCTAAATCCAGCGCATATCTTGTCTGCTCGCGGAAAAAGTATGCCTTTCTCGGTGCATCGGCAGAATAGTCATCTCCGAATACGTTTGAAAAGCTCTTTCCCATTGCATAAGGAAGGCTGAAGGCATAGGGTGAGGGATTTTTACCCTGGGAGTAAGGAATGTTTGCCGCCATACCGAGAGTTGTCATTTCCGCTCTTCCGTCCTCTGTATCTTTACCGAGTGTAGCTCCCTGAGGGAAGGGCTCAAGCCATCTCCAGTTGTCCTCGTGACCTTTTCCGTCATTACGCCAGGTAAATGTATCTGTGATATTTTCAACAAAGCTTTTCCATTCGGTATCTTCTACGGAAATACCGCCCATTGCCGACTTTGCACTTGTTGCACCCATCATAAAGGGCTTTCCGTCAAGATAGTACCACATATCGGTAAAGTCATTTTCAACAAATCCGATGTTATAAATTGAACCGAGAAGGCCAATCATTGTTTCGCTCTTCTTTTCTCCGACAAACAGCGCAAATTTCGGAACATTTATGCCCTCTTTTTTCGCATCTCTCATTGCCTTTATCATGGTATTCCAACCCTCGGAAATGTTAACGCCGTTTGTATAGTCAAGAATTATTGCATCAACTCCCGCCGATGCAAGAAGCTCCATCTGCTGACGGTATACCCAGTATTCAAGGATTGAATAAAAACCGAAAACAGATTCGCCCCAGAAAAATTCCGCCGTGCCCTTCCATGCTTCGCTGTTAGGGTTGGATAAAGCATCGGGGTATTTTGAAACCTCTTCGGAAATTATCTTTGCCGGAGTATTTCCCTCTCCGGGGTTCCAGTTCCAGAAGAACATCATAACGTCTCTTCCTTCTTTCGGTGCGCCAACCTCAGGATACTCTGCAACCTGACGGCCCATTTCGTCCGTCGAAACCCAGGTATCGGAATAATAGTCTTTTAAGTATTCATCTGAAACCTGATCGGTAAGTGCCGTGTCGTTATGAGGTTTTTTACTTAAGGTGATTTTTTCAACCAGATAATTACCGCCAATACCGTTCCAGTAGCTTTCTGCAAAGTATATATCGTGAACTCCGCTTACGCCTTCTATGTATGCAGAATAGGAAGTGCCGGTTTCGCTCATTACAATAGTTCCTATCTGCTTACCGCTTACGGGATTATCTATCATAACACGAAGCGCCGCACCGTTGTCCCATCCGACAATTTTAACAGCACCTTCAAGGGTTACCGACTGTATTCCGGTAAGGTCAATACCCTTATAGCCGATATATCCCCCTCTTCTCATATCTTTCGCTGCGCCACCTGACACGGATACTTCTTTGTTAAAATCTGCATTTGACGGCAAAAGCACAATATCGCCATCTGCAAAAACAGATATTGCAGAAAACATAAGTATTGTCGAAAGCAACAAGCATAATATTTTTTTCATAACGGTACCTCTTTCTTTGAAAATACTTTTTGAAAGGCCCTCCGGGGTTGCCCCCGGAGGACGTCGGATGGTGAAAAGTCATCCGACAGAGTGGTTTCTATGAGCCTTGGCCCATAGTTTACGGAGTTGCCTCCGTAAGGAAGGAAACATATATAAAAACATATCAATGTTTTTACCGGATTAAAATCAGACAGAACCGCGCTCGATTATGCGGTGCTCAACATAGTGCACCCGCTTTTTAGCCACTTTTCCGCTCATAATATAATTAACTGCCGTTTTTATCATATCGTGCACATCGTATGTGACAGAATCAAGCTTCATCCCTATTTTTTCGATTATAGCCACATCGTCAATGCCGATAATACCAACCTTTGCTTTTTTTGCGGTTGCCACAAGCGGAAGCGCATACACATCCGCTTCGCAGATAAGCGCTGTTTTGCTTTTTTCAAACAGTCTGTTCTTTACTTCTCCGGCACTGACGAACTCATACTCAATGCCTATTCTTTCCACAGCCTCCGCAAAACCGCGTCTTCGTTCCTTGCTTCCCGTGGTAGATTTTTCACCCGTTTCGGCACCCAAGTACAAAAGCTTTTCATAGCCCTTGGAGCAGACATATTCAACCATATCGTTTAATACCTTTACATCATCGATTCCAACGAAAGGGATCGAAGGCAATTTATTATAAACCGTTATAATCGGAATTTTCAGAGACAAAAGCCAGTTTTCATACTCCTTATCCGTATTGATGGGACACAGTACTATTCCGTCTACCTGCATACAGTAAAGGCTTTCAACACATCTTTTCTCCTCGTCCTTGTTGCTGTAACTGAACATAACAACCAGTGAATAATCGTTCTCCAGACAAAATTTTGAAAAGCGCATAAGCAAATCAGAATTTGATAAATTATGTGTTTCCTGAAGCACAATACCAATGCTTCCCGCCTTTCCGCTTGCACGGTTGAAATGCTGAATGCTGGGGCGGTAACCGTACTCTTTCGCTACTCTCAAAATCATTTCTTTTGTCTCCGGTTTTATCCCTCCGCGGTTATTAAGAGCTCTGTCAATTGTACCCTGAGACACACCGCAAATTTCTGCCAGTTTCGCAGTTGACATATTTCTTCGCAAAAGATCGCCTCCCAAAGATAAAATTTCAAAAATCAAAATGTATCTTCAAGCCTTGATTTTACTGGATTTTTACATAGAAAAACAAAGCTTGTTTCCCATCATAATTTAATTATACATTGTGCATTTTTTCGTGTCAACATACACGTTTTGACAAGAAAAAATTTATTTTTTATTGTTAAAAATTCACAAAAACCCAAAAATAATTCCTGTGTAAAAAAAGCGGAAAACGGCGTAACCTCTTTTTGAGATTACACCGTTAAACTCCGACCATTAAAAATCGTATTCTATTTTTACCGCGCTTCCTGTTTTTGCAGCCTCAACAACAGCCCTGCAAACCGCAACCGTTGCTGCACCTTCACGTCCTGTCATCATAAGCGGTTTTCCTTCAAGCAACGCTTCTCTCATAACCTTGTGTTCCTGCGCCACATTGTGGTTATTAAGGCTGACCTTTATAAGATGTCTTATCTCGCGCTCACTCCCTGTTCCGAAGTAGCCGTCCGCAAAGTGTCCGTCCTTTGTGCTCTTTTCAAGGCAAAGAGTAAGATACGGAGTTGTGTTGTCTACGATAATTGTTCCCTTTGTTCCGTAAAGAACAGTTCTCATAGTATAGTCTCTCTTACATCCAACCGATGTGAATACCTTTCCTATTACGTCATTGGGAAATTTCATAATAGCAACGGTTGTATCGTTTACCGGCCAGTCTGTCAGAACCTTGTGATTGCTGTACGCCATTGTCTCTATAGGATTTCCTGCTATCCAGCGTAAAAGGTCTATGGCGTGGCAGGCACCTCCGATAATCGGCTCTCTGTCCTTATCTACGCGCCAGTTGTCAACACCCGGAATAAGTGCATAGTCGTGAGCATACTCAGACTCAACATAGTAAAGCTCTCCGATAACACCGGCATCTACCATTTCCTTAGCCTTTACAAAGCCCGGGGTAAAACGGCACACCTGTCCGACCATCAATAGCTTTCCGCTTTCTTCCTGAGCCTTTATCATTTCCTTGCATTCCTCAAGGAAAAGCGCCATAGGTTTTTCACAAAGTACATTATTGCCCGCTTTAAGGGCAGCTACCGTCGCACCTGCATGAGCTTTATCGCTGGTTGCTACAGTAACTATATCAAATTTCATTTTGGCAAGCATTTCTTCATAATTATCGAAACAAACTGCATCTTCCAAGCCGTATCTCACTTTTTTGTCGTTGCACCATTTCATGTGCTTATCGCAGATAGCCGTAATTTTAACGCCTTCCATTTTTGTAAGCGCTTCAAGATGGCTTCCTCCGAATGAGCCGCAGCCTATAAGTCCATAATTTAAAGTCTTTGCCATGATATTACCTCCAAACCTCTGCTTATTCTTTTTGCGTGTTATAATCATTATAAAAACAATAAAAATTCGTGTCAACATACACGATTTTTTATAT
>JAUNRD010000233.1 GCA_030535815.1 Clostridia bacterium | reverse complement strand
GGAAAGTCACAAAGGCAGAACCTGCAAGAATTGCAACCTCATCATTTTTGATTTTGTTTTTGAAAATGCCTGATAAGCCCAATACCGTGTATGCAAGGGTATAGTCAAGTAAGCACATTAAAATGGCTTTCCACAAAATCATCTGATCCTCGCCGGGCAAAAATGCCGCGCTTATGGTGGAGGCACCCAAAAACATCTGAATCACGCTGAAACAGAGCGCCGATAACACGCCTGTCTTCATTCCGTAAATCATACCGATTAAGCAGACGGGCATCATTGAAGCAAGGGTTATTCCCCCGCCGAAGGGCAGTGCAAAGGGCTGAATTACCGAAAGCACGCTGCCCAGTGCAATAAGCATTGCACAGACTACAAGTTTTTTTGTTTTCATTTCTTTCAATCCTTTCAGGAAGCACACATAAGACACTCCATAGTGACTTCCGTGTGCTTTGATAATATCGCAAAAGGCAAGGATTGATAATTCGCTTTTCTTAAAGCTTTTCCCGGCAAATGAAACCGGAAATGCGCTTTTCATCTGTCGCGCGCACAAATGAAAAAGCTGTATCCAAAAAAGGATACAGCCTGAAAGCTAAGCTATTATCCCTTCGTTGGCATTACCCAAATCAGGTTATACGGGTCTAAGCGGCACTACGCTTACTCTCAGCTTGCTTGCGCAAGCTCCCCCTTTTGCTGAATTCATTATACTACAAAATTTTATTTTGTCAAGTCTTTATTTATCTTTCGTCTCATACGGTTGACATGGCGCTCAAAGCTTCCGCTTTCTATAAACTCGGAAAGCACATACTGATCGAGTACCGGCACCGAACATGAAAAGGCACCAAGCTGCTTTTCGTATTTATCAGAGAGGCTGTCCGGCAGAATCATATACCCTATTCTCATCGACGGCGAAAGGCTTTTTGAAAAAGTGTTTATGTATAAAACATTTTTCCCTTTGTTCATGGAATACAAGGTTTCGCGGCTGGCACCCGGCGCGAAAAATTCGCTTCCGAAATCGTCCTCTATAATAAAGCCCTTTTTATTTGCCCATGAAAGGTATTCATACCTTTTACCTGCCGAGGTAGTTACATTGGAAGGGAAGCTTCTAAAAGGCGTTACATGAAGAACATCAAAGCCGCCCTTTACCAGTTCATCCGACCTTATGCCGTCATTTCCCATTTTAAGCTTTTTTATTTTTACACCTTCGCCCCTATACACCGCTTCAATCTGTGAATAGGACGGGTTTTCTATTCCGTAAATTTTGTCTCTGCCAAGCACCTTTACCGCCGAGGCGTAAAGCTGCTCCGCACCGGAACCGATTATTATGTTTTCAGGAGACGTGAAAATTCCGCGGTATCTTAAAAGGTAGGATGCTATTGAGTTTCTTAAAACGGCACAGCCCCTTCCCGGTGCTTTTCTGAAAAGAAGCTCACCCTTTTCGGAAATTACCTTTCTTACGGTCTTAAACCACAGAGAATATTCAAACTCCGATATTTCGCCCGTCTCCTCTGAAAGATAGGTTATGCTTTTTTCGCTTTCTTCCTCGCGTTCCTTTAATACCTCAATGTCAGACACAAAATAGCCGCTCCGCTCCCTCGACATTATATAGCCTTCATCTATAAGCATACCGTATGCCTTTTCCACGGTTATCACGCTGACATTCTCTTTTTCCGCCGTAACGCGCTTGGAGGGCAGCTTTTCGCCTTTCTTAAGCTCCCCTTCGGTTATTTTATTTTTTATTTTTTTATATACATCCAAATATTTTTTCTCTTCCATCTGGTTATACAAAATTCTCCTTTTTTGATTATTTACATACTATCAGATTAATATTATAATACAGAAAACAAAATTTGTAAAGGAGCATTTTTATGAGCTATAAAAGACTTCTTACCATTCAGGATATATCCTGTGTAGGTCAGTGTTCAATGACTGTTGCACTCCCCATTGTTTCCGCCTGCGGAGTTGAGTGTTCCATTCTCCCCTCTGCGGTTTTATCCACCCACACCGGCGGATTTACCGGCTTTACCTTCCGCGATCTTACTGAAGACCTTCCCGGAATAAAGGACCACTGGGTTAAGGAAGGGCTTACCTTTGATGCCATATATACAGGATATTTAGGAAGCACAAAGCAGATTGGTTATGTAGCCGACATCTTTTCCGCCGTTTCAAAGGAAGGCTCTTTAAAAATAGTTGATCCTGCAATGGCAGATAACGGCAAGCTTTACTATGGCTTTGACGAGGTTTATGCAAAGGAAATGCTTTCCCTTTGCCGTAATGCCGACTACATACTTCCAAACATCACCGAAGCCTGCTTTATGACGGACACGGAATATAAGGAAACTTATGACAGAGCTTATGTTGACAGTTTAATTAAAAAGCTTACGGATGCGGGCTGCAAAAACATAATCTTTACCGGCATTTCCTATGAAGAAGGAAAAACCGGAGTTGTGGTTTTTGAAAACGGAGAATATTCCTACTACGAACACGAAAAGCTTCCTAACAGCTGTCACGGAACGGGCGACATTTTTGCCTCGGCATTCTCAGGTGCTCTCCTTCGCGGAAAGACAGCTTATGAAGCTTCTAAAATCGCCGCAGACTATACCTATCTTGCAATAAAGTACACAGCCACACTGGATAATCACTGGTACGGCGCCGCATTTGAGCCCGTTATCCCTGAGCTTTGCAAAATGTTATCTGAATAAAAAAGCAAAAATAACGGCACCCTGTGGGTGCCGTTATTTTATTTATAATCTCCTAAAAAGTCCTGATTTGCCGTGAATAATTCATCGCACATATTTTTAATTTCATCCAGCGAGCATACAGCTGAGGTTAAAGGATCGTTGTACACAGCCCTGTAAACCATTTCCTTTGACTTTTCCATTGCTGCTTCAATCACGAGATTTTCAATCATCGCCGTGGTATTTACCAATATGGCAAGATGTGGCGGAAGCTCTCCCGCGATAGTGGTCTTAAAGCCCATTCTGTCTGCCACCACCGGAACTTCTACGCAGGCATCATAAGGAAGATTTTTAATTGAACCGCAGTTTTGCACATTGCCGTTGAATATAAAGGGCCGTCCGTCCCCGAATCTGGCATTGAATATGTCTGCGGCATATTCAATACTTTTTTTCTTTGAAAACTCCTCTTTATACCATCTTTCATACTGAGCTTCAGGATTTTCCTTTCGCCTTTGCCGTATTTTCAATGAAAAAGCATATTCTCCCGGATTCCAGTTTGTGCCGTGGGTGCAGTATTTTTCAATTAAATCAGGTCTTTTACGAAACCACCCGTTATACTCCGAATTGTGTCCGCTGGATTCCGTCACATAATAGCCAAGCTTTAAGAACATCTCGTTTCTCACCTGTTCTATATTAAAAATATCGGGATTTTCCATAAGCCTCAGAAGGCGGGGATAAAGATCCTCTCCCTTATGCTTCAGTACCGTATAAAACGCCTGATGGTTTACGCCCATACATTTATACTCAATTTCTTCATAAGGAACGGAAAGCCATTTTGCCAAGGTTTTCACCGTCCCCTGAACACTGTGGCAAAGGCCCGTCACTTCTACCGAAGAGTATTTCTGCATAGCACCGCAAAGCATGGACATAGGATTGGTATAGTTAAGAAAAACCGCATTGGGGCAATACCTTTCAATATCTTTACATATATCAAGCATTAAAGGAATATTCCGAAGCGCTCTGAAAATACCTGATACGCTTCTTGTGTCCCCCACGTTTATATCCACTCCGTATTTTTTCGGGATTGTGATATCATATTGCCATATATCAACATCCCCGTTGAAGACGGTACAAAGCACACCGTCGGCATCCTTCAGTGCTTCTGCTCTGTTTGTTGTTGCACTTACCTTACAGTCAGGACAATTCATTTT
>JAUNRD010000232.1 GCA_030535815.1 Clostridia bacterium | reverse complement strand
CGCTACGGAAATATTATGTATACCCTTTTGACCTACCCCGTAATAAAGGATTCCCGCACATTTATTCCTTTAAGATTTGTATCTGAGCAGCTTGGCTATAACGTGGAATGGATCGGAGAAACACAGACAATTAAGATAACCGCTCCCGAAGAATAAAAAAATATGCTGAACCAAAGGTTCAGCATATTTTTTATTTCAAGTTAAGGTGAGCCTCTCTTCTATCTTCATCAAAGCTTACTTCTCCGAAAAGAGACAGGTCTCTGAAATATACGTGGGTATAACCCTCTGCATTGAAGGATTCTGTTTTTTTACCTTCAAAGTAGGCTTCGATATCCGTTGACAGCACATCTGAAATATAGCTTCCTATTTCCTTATCCGTTTCTTCGCTCACATAAGAGGAGGTTATCTCTCCGCCCTTATATGAAACATTTACTGTCTTTTTTGCTTCATCAAAGGTTACATCAAAGCCAAACTCTCTTAAGTCTTTTAAAGCAATTGCCATTTTCCCCGCTATATTTACCGCTTTAATCTCATATCCTTCTATATAGGCACGGATATCGGTTGATATCACTTCGCCGGTTTTAATGCCGATTTCAGGCTTTACAGAAGGCTTTTCATTTCCCTCTGTATCCGGCTTTTCATAAGTTTCAGGAAATTCTATCCATAAAGCCGGATTTTTTCCTTTGAATACCCATACATCATCGGGGGCTTCCGTAAGATTTTCAACAGATGAGAAGGAATTAAAGATATAGCTTTTTATAAATGCATTATCAATTTTTTCTGCCTTAAGAGCCAGTATATCATAATCATCCTCTTCGGCAACGGTATAACCCACTGCATTTTCACATCGGTCCTCGGCAAAATACGAGTTCTCAATATCTCCGTAATCAATATCAGGCTTTTCCGATAAGGGTGAATTTATGCCTACCAGCGCACCTTTATACTCCCCTGTCACAAAGCCTTTGTAATACGCCGACTTTATGTCTCCGTAGCTAAGTGCTGCTATTCCACCTGCCGCCTTTTCGGAAATCACGTTTCCGCGGGCATAAACGTATTCCGCTGTGCAAAATTCGTCCATATAGCCTGCTATACCGCCGGAATAACTTTCCGCTGTAATTTCACCCTCGCTGTATGCATTTTTAACCCTGCTGTCCTTCATATGTCCGACAATGCCGCCGGAAGCAAGAACGCCTGAAACTTCAAGCTTGGAGGTTACGTTCCCGATTTCAGACAGGTATGCATATCCTGCAATTCCACCTGCTTTTCCAAGGGATGTGACTTCAACCTTGCTTACAGCGTTTTTTATTACACCTTCAGAAACGGTTCCTGCGATTCCGCCCACATTTTCCTTTCCTGAAACGATTCCTTCTGCGAAAAGATTTTCAAGCTTTGTTCCGTCTGCATATCCGACAACAACACCAATATCGCTTCTGCCGTTAACATAGGCTTTTTCAATGTTAAGATTTTTGATTTCTCCGCCTTTCACATATCCGAAAAGACCAACATAATTTTTCGCAGTATCGGAAATGTAAAGTCCTGTTACGGTTTTGCCGTTTCCGTCAAAATTCCCTTTGAAAAAGTTTCTCGCATCACCTATGGGTCTTATGGTGTTTTCCGGGGAATTATCCTCCCAGGAATAGAATTTATCAGTGTCATTTATCACGATATCCTCTGTAAGAAGGAAGTATCTGTCCTCGAAGCTTTCACCCTCGTAAACCATATCAGAAAGAAGCGATAAATCCTCCGCACTTTTGATAAGATAAGGCGAAGCCTTTGTTCCGCTTCCGTCAAATCCGTTTTCTGCAAACGAAGCAATCAGCGCAAGCGATAAAACAAGCGCAAGTGTCAGTGCCATAATTTTTTTCATAATATATGCTACTTATAATTTATTTCCCCTGAAAGATTGTAGCATATACTCCTATGTAAGTCAATGGTATATAAAGGCATTATATAACCTCATACATACCCGATGCATCTTCTTTTCTTACAGTTTCCGCAACGGATAAAATTCTTACCTTTACGGTTCTTTCGCCAAATGTGATTTCAAGCACATCCCCCACCTTTACATCGGCGCCGGGCTTGGCAATTTTTCCGTTTACCGAAACTCTGCTTCCCGAGCAGGCTTCCTGTGCTACTGTTCTTCTTTTTATAATTCTGGATACCTTAAGGTATTTATCAAGTCTCATAGTAAATTCCTTTCATGTAAAAAAATCGTCTGCCCAAGGGCAGACGACATTTTTATGACAACTTATTTTACGATGTCTTTAAGAGCCTTACCAGCCTTGAAAGCGGGAACTGTTGTTGCAGGAATCTTAACTTCTGCGCCTGTCTGGGGGTTCTTACCAACGCGTGCAGCTCGCTTTCTTGCTTCGAAAGTACCGAAACCAACTAAAGCGATCTTGTCACCCTTCTTAAGAGTTTCAGCTACTACATCTGTGAAAGCAGCGAGAGCCTTTTCAGCGTCCTTCTTAGAAAGACCTGTCTTTTCTACCATTGCCATTACAAGTTCTGTCTTGTTCATTTGTTTTTCCTCCTTTATAATAAGTATTTATATAAGTAAATTCGCCATTAAATGCGAAAATCCTTTTTTTTACACGGCTTTTTCAAAGTTTTTTTGCTTTTTCCCAAAGCTCGTCCTTTATCTTCATGTCAAGGGAAGCAAAATCTTCGCCGCCGTCATAAAGCTGTTCCATTTTTTCGAAGCGGGAAACAAACTTTTTGTTTGCAGCCATCAAAGCCTTTTCAGGGTCAATAGAAAGTTTCCTTGCAAGATTCGCAACCGCAAAGAGCAAATCACCGATTTCCTCTTCCACGTTTCCTTTACCTGCAAGCGCATCCTCAACCTCGGCTATTTCTTCCTTAATCTTAGGAATTACAGCTTCCGCCGATGCCCAATCAAAACCAGCCTTTCCGGCACGCTTCTGAATCTTTTCTGCACGGGTTAATGCAGGAAGGGCTTTTACCACATCCTTTAAATCCTGAGCATAGGATGTAAAGCCTTTTTCAACACTCTTTATCTTCTCCCATTTTACCAAAACTTCACTGCTTTTGTCAAGTGTTTTTTCGTCATTTCCCATAAAAACATGGGGATGACGCCTTACCATCTTCTCAAAAACGTTTCCTGCCACGTCATCTAAGTCATATTTTCCCTCTTCTTCGGCAATTATGGCGTGAAAAACCACCTGCATTAAAACATCTCCAAGCTCATCCATAGTCTTTTCATCGTTGCCCTCATCAATTGCATCAAAGGTCTCATACGCCTCTTCCAGCATATTCATTTTTATGGAATCATGGGTCTGTTCTCTGTCCCAGGGGCAACCGCCGGGTGCGCGGAGAGTTTTCATAAGCTCCACAAATTCATACACGTTTTTTTTCATAGTATTCTCCTTATTATATGAGATGAACTTTCTCCATCAGCGATAATATCCTTTCCCCTTTAGGAAGAAGAAGTATTTCTTCTTTTTTAAGGGTTTTAGTGAAAAGTATTGCGGCAAAGTATACAATCACAGAAATTCCGATGGATATTATCATAGCCAATTTTTCGCCTGCAAATCCCGAAAGTGCAGACTGCACTCCGAAAGTAAATATACCCATAATCGCCGCGCAGAATACCGGCTTTAATATAAATCCCTTAAAATCAGGCTTTATTCCCGAGTGTCTGCAAAGAGAAATTATGTTGAGTGTCGCCACCGTGATATAGCATAAAAGCGTTCCTATGGGAGCACCCATAATGTTTATTTCCGGCTTTCCCACGAGAACAAGGTTTACAAGAATTTTTACAGCGCCGCCGATAAGCATATTCACAACCGGTACCCAGACCTTGCCCCAGGACTGAAGAAGCGCGTTTACAATCTGAACCAATGTTAAAAACAGTACCGCAATTCCCATTACGTTAA
>JAUNRD010000231.1 GCA_030535815.1 Clostridia bacterium | reverse complement strand
GGGCGTTCACTCATTTTACGAAATGATGCACCGTGGTGCAACAACGTTATTTGAATACTGGCCCGGGTCACTTACCGACCGCTCCCACAACCACCCGATGTTCGGCGCTGTTACGGCATATCTTTACGATTATCTTTTGGGCATCCGCCAGAAAGAGGGCTCAAAGGGCTATGAAAGCCTTATAATCGCTCCCGTTTTAGTGGACGAAATAAATCATCTTTCGGGCAAAAGAGTTCTTCCGAAGGGCGAAGTTTCAGTATCCTATGAAAAGAAGGATGAAAAGGTTTATTTTACAATAACCATCCCCGAAGGACAAAATGCAGAATTTATTTTGAGAGAAACAAAAATTTCCCTTTCATCGGGAGAAAACAAATTCACACTTGATTTATAAAACTTTGTGAGGTACAGCTATGTCAACTACACTTAAAGCAAGAATTGAAAGCTATGATGTGACGCCAAAAGGACTTATGCGCCAGTCCACCATCTTCCGTCTTTGTCAGAGAGCTGCGGGAGACGACCTTGATAAGGTGGGCGGAAGCTTTGAAACCTTGGTTTCCCACGGCCTTACCTTTGTGATTACCAAAATGGAAATTACATATTTTGCCGATATTAAAACCTATGACGAAATTGAAATTATAACATACCCCAGAGGTGTTAAAGGTCCCTCCTTTATCCGTGACTACGACATACTTAAAAACGGAGAAAGAGTTGCCTATGCTTCCTCCCACTGGGTTTTAATCGATATAGAAAAAAGAAAGTTCTGCCGCCCGTCATCCCTTTCTTCCGTGTGTGAAATTATCCCCGATATGGATAATTTATATGAAATGGAAATGAGAAAAATCCACCCTGACTTAAGCGAAATGGAAAAAGCGGATGAGCGAAAGGTATACTATTCAAACATTGACCGAAACAACCATATGAATAATACCTTTTATCCCGACATTTTGTTTGACTATCTGCCTGATAGCTATTTAGATACCCTGAAAGGCAAAACCATAACCGTTCAGTACAGCTCGGAAATACTCTGCGGCGAGCACTTTACTGTTTATAAAAAGGAAGAAGACGGTGCCTTCATCCTCTCCGCAAGATGCGAAAAAGAGGACAAGGATATTTTCTCAGCAATGATAACAATGTGAAAGAAAGGCTGTGATTTTATGAGTCTGGCAAAAATGCAGAAATTTGAATCAAGATCAATTTCTCCCGAAAACTTTACCGGTGAAAAGGGAAAAGGCGGAATGGCTTTGACGGGAACAGGCGAAAACGCCGCCCGTGATCTTGGTCAGGGCTGGAAGGTTTCTCCATATATAGTGATAAAGCCCGGCGAAACCTTTACCCTTGGTGCAATGGACGGTCCCGGCATAATAAAGCACATATGGATAACAGACAACTGTCCCAAAAACAGAATGCTTATTATAAGAATGTACTGGGACGGAAGCGATACCCCTTCTGTCGAAGTGCCCCTGGGTGACTTTTTCGCATCTGCCGAGTATCAGCGCTATGCTCCTCTTGCATCAATCCCCGTTTGCGTAAATCCCAAAAAGGGGCTTAACTGCTACTGGGATATGCCCTTTTATAAAAACTGCCGTATAACCCTTGAAAATCTTCACTCAGAAGATGTTTCTGTATATTATCAGATTGACTATGTTGTAGGCGACATCCCAGAGGACTACGGCTATTTCCACGCCCAGTTCAGACGCGTAAATCCCCTTCCCTACAAGGAATGCTACACAATTCTTGACAATGTATCAGGCAACGGTCACTATATAGGTACATATATGTTCTGGGGCGTAAACAACACAGGCTGGTGGGGAGAAGGCGAAATCAAGTTTTATCTTGACGGCGACAGGGAATTCCCCACAATCTGCGGCACCGGCACAGAGGATTATTTCTGCGGCTCCTGGAACTTTGACATAGGCGGAAAATATCAGGAATTCTGTACCCCCTATTCAGGTATGCCCAAGGTTATAAGACCGGACGGGCTTTACAGCTCGCAGCAGCGTTTTTCACTTTACAGATGGCACATAAACGATCCTGTCTACTTTAAGAAGGATATAAAGGTTACCATTCAGGCTCTGGGCTGGAGAAGCAACAAGCGCTACCTTCCCCTTCAGGATGACATTTCATCCGTTGCCTACTGGTATCAGGACAGCATTTGCAAAACCTTCCCGCCCTTCCCTTCAGTAGATGAGCTTGAAATTATATAAAAAAGTTGAGGCAATGCCTCAACTTTTTTATTTTACAAGATTTATTACCGCCGCTTTATAGCCGGGGATGCCATCTATTATCACCTTATCCCCCGATAGGGTTGCCGAAACTCCGATGGCTTCAACCTTTGAATATTCGCCGTCCAGGAGTATTTCAGAATCAATTATCTCATCCGTGTTCATATTAAAGAGAGCAACGGAAAGCTCTTTTTCGTCCTTACTTTTTGCCTGAATGGTATAAAGATAGGGATTTTTAAGGCAGCAGGCAGGAATCTTTTTTCCGCAAAGCTCCTCTATCACTTTATAAAGCTGTGCCTGACGGTAGTAATTTTTGGAATAGTTTACATTATCTCCCGATGAAAAACCCCAAAGGCTCGAAAGGGCGTTATAGCAAAGCACATAGTATTTTATACCGTCTTCGCCACTATATATATAGCTTCCCGGAGTGTCATCCGGCATAAATTTTGTTAATACTTTCGCTTCCTTCCTGCATTCTGCCTTGCAGGTTGAAACCTTGGAAAGGCCCGTTATGGTGTCTTTTGCCTCGGGATAGTATTCGCCTTCAAAGCCTCTTCCCTCATAGCTTATAAGACCTGTATCAAAACCTAGCTCATTTAGCCTTAAAGCACCCTGAATATCCACAATAACTCCGTTTTTCATATCCTCTTTCTTTATATAGCGTGCATTTTCCCCAAAGGCAACAATCGGGTAGTCGCCCCCTTCAAAAACTGTGGGAATGCCGTTTTCCGCAAAGAATCGACCGCCTGAGGTAAAGCTCATTTTTTCAAAATTTCCGTGGCAGAAAAAGTCAGGAGCCATTTTTGATATGTCAAAGGCGGCAACCTGATGCATTTCTTCAAAAATGCTTACGCCCACACATTTTTTATCCTTGAAAAACCGCCTTATACCTTCTCTCAGAGGATTATTTCTTGCGTGGCGTGCCACATAGCCCATTTCATAATTTACCGGCCTTGTATAGTCAAACATATATTTAAGGACACCATCTAAATCCCCCGATGTCATAAGCGCCAGGTCGAAAAGCTCAAGATTGGCAGAACCGCACTTGTCCGTGTATCTGGGGCGGGGGTAAACATCGCCCTCGGCAAATACCTCTATGCCCTTTTTCCTGCACCAGGAAGCCTGCATACGGGTGTTTTCTATCTGCGATGTAACACGGAGTGAATTGTTGTGATAAGGCGCTCCGAAGGTTCGTACGAATGGCTCGGTATTTCCTGCAAACGCCCTTGAAAGCTCCATTACATCCGTACCGGAATAATCCCAGGTGTCCGGGGTTGTGCAAAAGCCCATTCTGATTTTCGGGTTTACCTTGTCAAGCGCCTTTCTCATTCTTCTTGCGAAATTCAGCATACTTTCACTCTGAACTTCCATCCAGAGCTTGCGGTTATTCTGATTTTCCCTTGAAAAGATGAAAGCTGCAATTTCCTCCCTCGGTATAAACTTACCGATTTTTTCGGAAAACATTTTAAGATGCTTATCACAGCAGCAGGCGGTATAAAGACTTCCCCTGTAATTAAGTCTGAAGTCATCGTCGAACATTATTATATCGGGACTTAATTTTCCAACCAGGGTAACCACTTTTTCAAAGTGAGTTAAAAACTCTTCAGAAAGCGGGCAAAAAACGCCGTTTTTAGTATCTCCGTTTGAATCTGTTATAAGGTCGAAGTTATGAGTCAG